>JAJDZO010000334.1 GCA_022824605.1 Acidimicrobiia bacterium | reverse complement strand
CCCAGCTCGACTCGGTGCTGTCCAGCGTGCTGTCGCTGGAGGCAGTCTTCGAGGCCTACCGAGTCCTCCCCGGCCGCCACCCCAGCTCCAGCTAACCCAAGTCTCCGCGACTCGGGCTGCGCGATAGGCGCAGAATGAGCGCCCCCACTATGTGCACTATGAGCCAAGCATCATCGATGGTGGCAGAACCTCCCGGATGAGCATCGCCCTTGGAAGCCCTATCGGCTGCAACCCATAACCCAGCCTTCAGAATCGCTTCACGAAGCTGAGTGTCATGTTCACCGAGGAGGCCACGCTTGCGGGCGTCCGTGAATGTCTCGCCCTCTGCTTCGGCACCATCTAGATCGCGTTGGCGCTCTCTCTGATGGAACAGCATGACTTGATCCTATTTCAGGGAATTGGGCATGACTGCTGAGACTTCAGGAAGCTGCAGAATGTGCTCAAGCGTCGACAGCGTGTAAGTGCGTCCCTGGGTTGCGACAACGACTTCTAGTAGGGCCGCTGTGCGCTCGGTCCAGCCTTTACCGTCAACGACTGCGCATGCCTTGAGCCCTCGTGCGTCGGCTGCGCGGGTCATGCTCTTGATTCGGGCGGCCTTGTCTCGGACAGTTCCGCCGTCCTCCCCGACCTTGGACTCGACTACGAGCGTCGGAGATTCCTCTGGTATGACGAAATCAGGTCCGGGCGACATGCCGTAGCGCTCGGCAGTCTCCTGAGCGCCCGACGCACCTGGTCTCGTGTGGTGGTAGGGAATGTCGTGCTCCTGAAGTAGGTCGCGCAGCGGATACTCGAGGATGGCGTCGCCCTTCACCTCCGAGTAAGCGTCTTGAACCTGCCTCCAGACTCCTCCAACGTAGCGCTGGTAGAGCAGCGCTGAGTACGGCACTCCGCCTGTGTGCGACTGGACGCTCGACCAGCCGTCCCGTGTGTCGCGCTTGTCCAGTTTGGAATGGAAATACGCCTCGGCGCTTAGTGGGACCGTCAGGATCTCCCGGCGCATGGCCGCGGTAATCGCCTGGGCGATCTTCGCGGCTAGCTGGTCGTGCCTCTCTGACGCTTGCTCGGGTGGAGGGCTTCGCTCGAACTTCTTGAGGGCCTCTCCGCTGGAGCGTGCCCCTACATCCGCGAGCGTGATGGCGACCGCGAGTTCGTTGTAGGTCAGCCCCACGATCATCCGCAGTGGCGCGAGTGCTGCAGGCGTGTGTCGAAGAACCTCGGCTAGTGATTGAGCATCCGGGCGTGAGAAGTTCTCAGTGCCGTCGGCCAACGCTACGTACGCGTCGGCGAAGCTCGCCTCGTCGGCCATTGAATCGCCCTTGGGTATGAGGTGGAACGAAGGGCGAGTGTGGGCGAGGAAGCCCGTTACCAGCAGATTCCCGGCCTGCACCTGCTCTGGGCCGGATTTCGCCAAGTAGATGCCAACAGCTCGTTGTCGATCAATGGGGTTGGGGTTGCCTCCCGCTTGCTCGAGAATCGCCTGTTCGTCGTCAGACAGCGACACTCAACTGCCCTTGGGGATCATCGGCCTCATCGGCGGCGATGCGGCTACGGGATACCTCGACATAGTCACGGTGTAGTTCGATGCCCGCGGCTCGCCGCTGGTGTCGACGACCGACGACGACCGTTGTTCCCGACCCTGCGAAGGGATCGACAACCAAGCCGTCCGGTGGACAGGCGGCCTTGACGAAGAACGTGGCTAGCCCTTCTGGCATCACCGCGGTGTGCTGGCCGGCGGGGCCCCTGTGCTGGTTGTACGTCTGGCACACCTCGACGACGTTGCCCGGGTCGGCACCTCCCTTCTCGTAGGTCTTGCGCCTGTCGCGCCCGAAGCCAGCCGCGGTATTGCGCCGTCCGTTGCCGTCGAGGCGGCGCCGGTTGATCTCCGCATGGCCTGCCTTGTACGGGACTCTCACAGCGTCCAGGTCGAAGTACGGCTTGGGGCCCTTGGCGAAGTGGTAGACGTACTCGAAGCTGTCCTTGGTGCGCGGCCCGAAGCGGCCGGGAATGGCGTTGGGCTTCGACCAGATGTAGGTCTCGATCCACCGCCAGCCCATGCGTTGCATGCTGAGCACCAGCTCGTACACGTAAGGGTGTCGCTGCCCCCGGAGGGGACCGGCGCTCGCAACCCGGTTCTTGATGTTCAGCACGAACGACCCGGACTCGGCTGTCGCGTCGAGCATTGCGGCCGCGAAGGGCATGAACCACTCGACGTAGTGGTCTGGATGGATTTCCGAGTACGAGCGAGCGTCCGCGTAAGGCGGCGATGTGAAGAACAGGTCGACGCTTCCCTCTGGCAGGCCCGGCAGCCATTCCACGGCGTCGCCCCACACGATCGTCTGTTCTAGGAGTTGCGACAGGACATCATCCGGGACGGCCGGACGGCCCTGTGGAGTACCTCTCGACTGCATGAGGTCGACAGTAGCGGGCCCGTGTGACATGGATGGTGAACTATCTTCGTACGGTTGCGTCAAGACCGACTCTTGGCTGTCGGGGAGGGCCACCAGTCGGCGGTGTCGGTGGCCGGGCGTTTCGCCCGGGCGTTGCAGGGTGACGATTCCGATGGCGAGGCCGACCGGGAGCGCCTTCCCACCACCGCGAGGCGCCGGGGCGGGCATCTGCGCAGCGACTCCGATGTTGGTGTGCATGTGGAGGGCCTCGACGACATCATGATCCGGTTGTCGCAGTGCTGCGCTGCGGTACCGCCTGATGAGATCATCGGTTTCGTCACCCGGGGGCGGGGCGTGTCGGTGCATCGGGCCGACTGTGTCAACGCCATCGTGCTCGCTGAGGGCCAGGCCGACCGGCTGATCGAGGTGGAGTGGGACACCGATTTCGCCGGCAGGTTCTCTACGACGATCTCGGTGCACGCGCTGGACCGGCCCGGCCTGCTGCGTGACGTGACCGACGTGCTGGCCGAGCATCGCCTGAGCATCATCAGCGCCAACGCCGAGACCGGCGACGACTTCATCGCCCGCATGGACTTCGAGTTCGAGTTGGCCGACCTGTCCCAGCTCGACTCGGTGCTGTCCAGCGTGCTGTCGCTGGAGGCAGTCTTCGAGGCCTACCGAGTCCTCCCCGGCCGCGGCGCCACCAGCCGCCACCCCAGCTCCAGCCAGCCCTAGGTCACGGGGCGCACCGCGGCTGTGTGGACCAGACAAGCCCAACCGGTCATCGACCGAGGTGAACGAGCGAGTGCCGCCCTTGACCTCGCATCCGAACCCGCGACACACCACTAGTCAGGGGTAAACAGAGGTTCCGGTTCGGCACGCTGCAGGCTGGCCCGAGCGGATACAGGACCGGGCGGTGCGGTCGAGGCGCCAGCACAGACCAGCTCGGGATTGTCATGGTTGTCGTAGCCCACGAACGACGGCATGAGCTGTGACTCGGTGTGCCGCATGGGCGGCCCCAACTGTTCGGGGGCGTGGGCGGGTCCGTAGACGGC
>JAJDZO010000141.1 GCA_022824605.1 Acidimicrobiia bacterium | reverse complement strand
GATCCCTCGCGTTCAGCCGCGGATGGCTGCTGCCCCTACTCCACCCTCAAACGCGAAGAGCCGCTATACGCGTCGCGCTTGGTGGGAAGCAGAACGCCATGCGGCGCGGGCTGACGCAGCAGCCAGTCCACACCGCGCACGACCGCTTGCCGTGGATCAATGCCCCTGCGGGGAGACGCGACGAACCCAGCGGAGGGGGCGTCGCGGTCGTCGTCTACCCCGGTCACTGGCACAGCGTAAGCCCGCGGCCAGCCGGCGGCGCGCGGGTCGCGGTCACCGGTGCCACTCCGACCGGTCGACGGGTCGCGTCGGGCACATCGCTCATCTGCCGTGACAGTAGGACGCTCCCGGCGCCGGATGGCGCTCAGAGCACCATGTCAGGGGCGGCCGCCAACACCCCAGCGCTCGTGACCTGCCGCAACGCGCTGCGCGCACCCCCTCGCAAATGCGCTCACCCCGTCGTCGTCGGCGTTCCGAAATCGGGCGAGACGCGTTCGGAAATCGCCGATTTCGCGTTCTGGTGACACATCAGGCAATGCCCCTGACCTGCAAGTTTGGGATTACGCGCCAGCCCGACTCGGGCCGGGGTGTGCGCGTAAGTCTGCGCGAAAGTCGGTGGTGTTGGTTTGGTTGGTGCCGGTGAGGTTACTCGGGGGCTGCTGGGGCTCTACCGGGAGCGCACGGCCCACCGGCAGCGCTGACGCCAGACGTCCGGCGAGGAGTCTCCTCAGCCGAGGGCGAAGCCTTCGCCGTCGGGCGGTGTTCGCGCCACGATCTCCTCCGACAGACTGAACGTCTCGATCAGTTCTCTGTTCCGAGTCTCGTGGTCGAGCTCAGCCACCTCGACCTCGCCGCCCGCGTCGATCGAGATCAGCGCGCCCCGGCCAATCGTCCGGACCCCGCCCGGGACGCTCTTGCGGATGTACAGCGCGTCGTTGAAGAGGCTGCTGCCTCGACTCACGTCTGAGCGGTGCGCCCAGAAGTCGAGGTCGCGGCTTTTTCCGACCCCGGGGCCGTCAAGTTTCATGATGATCTCATCGCGGCCATGGCCGGGCAGCCAGTGAACCTGCCAGGTGTCGCCGACCCATTCGGTCTGGGTCTCGTTGAGCGGGAAGTCCGTTGTGGAGTCCTCCCCTTCCACGAGCGGGATCGGGACGTGGTTGAGTATTGAGCTGTCGACCATGAGCGCTTGGCCTTCGATGAACACCACGGTCGAACCGTGATTGGGTTCCTCGAGGGGGACCGGCACGATCATGTTCCCCGAGACCCGGTGTGCGTCGAAGCCGAGCCCGTGCATCAGCGCCCAGAGTCCGTTGCTGCTGGGCCAGCAGGTCCCGCCGGTGCCGTGGGTTACGAGGTTCTGAAGGAACTCCGAAGGTTCGATGCCCGGCAAAGGGCCGCCGCGGTTCTCGCCCATGTACACGCGCTTCTGCACGTTGTCGAACGACACCGACTCGCACCAAGCGTTGTAGGCCGTGCTCAAGCCTTCGAGGTCGAGCGCCGGTCGCTCCGAGAGGCCGAACTTCTCAAGCACCTTGTCGAGCAGGTCGGGCTCGACGGCGTCGGTCATCGCCATGCTGATTCCCCTTGGTTCGGGGCCGAGACCCCGGCGGTTACGCGCAGTCAGGCCATGTTGACCGCGGTCGAGAATATTGTCAAACGACCCGTGGAGTGGCCCTCGGGCCCCTTGACGGGGTTGGAGACGCCTTGGCAGACTGGCCCCATGGGTGCAGCCTCGGGGGGAATGGGTGCAGCCCCTGAGGGGACCAGGGCGCATGGCTGAGCCCCCCATAGACCAACTTGTCGGCAACGGCCGGGCCCACCGCTCGCTGTACACCGATCGCGACATCTTCGAACGCGAGCTGGTGCGGGTCTTCGGCGGCACGTGGGTCTACATCGGCCACGACAGCGAGATCCCCCGGCCCAACGACTACGTCACCCGGACCCTCGGGCGGCGACCGATCATCTTCACCCGCAGCCGCGACGGCACCGTGCACGCCCTGTTCAACCGATGCACCCACAGGGGGACGACGTTGTGTCAGGAGCCTCAAGGCAACAGCAGGCGCTTCGTGTGCACCTACCACGGATGGACCTTCACCAACGACGGGGCCTGCGTCGCGGTTCCGTACCCCGCGGCGTACGGACCGTCTCATGACAAGTCCACCCGCGACCTGAAGCGGGTCCCGCGGCTGGAGTCGCATAGAGGCTTCTGGTTCGGGACGCTCAATCCCGGCGCTCCACCGCTGGAGGAGTTCCTGGGCCCGGCCAAGAACTGGCTCGACGTGTTCGTGGACCGGGCACCGGAGGGAACCATCACCCTGCACACGCCCTACCGCATGACCTACCGCGGGAATTGGAAACTGATCTGGGACAACGGCTCCGACGGGTACCACCCGGCCTTCTCGCACCTGTCGATCCTCAAGATGACCCACATCCGCTACGGCGGCGGCCGGTCGCTGTCGAACTTCGGTGCCGAGGACCCCGACGAGGGCCACATGTACAACCAGACCCTCGGCCACGGCCACACCATGCTGGACCAGCGGCCGGGGATGGGGGAGTCGCTTTGGAACCGTGCTCGGCCCATGCCGTCGAAGGAGCCGCAGCACGCCGCGCTGGTGGAGCGCTACGGCGAGGCGGAGGCGTCCAGCCTCGTGGAGATGGCGCCGGGGCCGGGGCTGAACCTGACGGTGTTCCCGTCATTTCATCTCATCGGCAACCAGGTTGTCGTAGTCACTCCGCTCGAGGTGGACCTCACCGCGGTGAACTGGTACCCGTCCACGCTCGACGGTGCACCCGAGGCGGTCAACGAGTTGAGGATGCGCATCGCGGAGGACTTCCCGAACTTCGGCGAGGTGGACGACTTCGAGAACTTCGAACGCCAGCAGGCCGGTCTGGCGATCCCCGAGATCGAGTGGATCGACACCAGCAGGGGCCTGGAGGTGGACCGGTCCTGGACCGATCAGCGCGGAGTCCGCACGACCCCTGTCACCGACGACGCGCCGCTGCGGGCGTATCACGAGGAGTGGCAACGGCTCATGACCGTCGAGATGAACCTGACCGCGGGATGAGCGAGCTGCTGGCGAGCGATCCGCAGCCGAGCGTGGTCGGCGCCGGCTTCTACCGGTGGCTGCGTGAGGTGCCGACGGTGTGCGCGGGCCCGCCGGACCCCGATCTTCGGGCCGTGTTCGAGGCGTTCCTATACCACGAGGCCGACCTGCTGGACCGGCGCCAGTACGAGGCCTGGTACGACCTGTTCACCGATGACGGCCTGTACTGGGTGCCGATCGGCGACGAGGCCGACGATCCGGCCCGGGCGGTGTCGGTCGCGTTCGATGACCACCGCCGGCTCGGTGATCGGATCGCCTGGATGAACACCGGCAACGTGTACTCCCACCAGCCCCCGTCGGTCACCCAGCGCATGATCTCCAACGTGATGGTCTGGGCCGTCGACGCTCACACGGCCGTGTCAAGGTCCGCGTTCACGCTGCATGCCTACAGGAAGGGCGTGACCGACACCTTTGCCGGCCGCTACGAGCATGTGCTGCGTATGGAGGACGGGCAGCCAACCATGATCCGCGTGAAGAAGGCAGTGCTGATAGATCGGTCCAGCCCGCTGCACAACCTCACGATCATCCTCTGACATCCAACCCCTAGACGGCGTTACCTGATCAGGTCGATCTG
>JAJDZO010000049.1 GCA_022824605.1 Acidimicrobiia bacterium | reverse complement strand
GGCGAAGGCCCGCCACCTGTACTGGCTGAACCCCGAGCCCCGCAGCTACTGGGACACCGGCGACTCGATAGTGGGCGAGTACGCGCCCCACTGCGACGGAGTGTTCGAGGTCCGCAACCTGCGCCAACTAGAAGCCTTCGTAGACCGCCTCGCCTAGCCCCTGCTACAGTCGGCCCGCCACTTGGCGCTTGAGGCCGAGTTGAGCGATCGCGATTGAGTCATGACCACCTCCGAGCGTCACGAGGCCATCTGCGACGAGTTCCTGATTCACGCTGAGAGGGAGCTTCTGGAGGGCGACCTTCTGCAAGCCGCCGAGAAGGCATGGGGCGCCTTCGCCCACTGCATGAACTCCATCTCACAACGCAAGGGCTGGAAGGTCGGCACACATCAACGACTCAGGGCGAACACCAACAGACTCCTTGAGCAAGACCCGGAGCATGCCCGGTACCGTCGCCTGCTGTTCGGCGCGGTCGAATCGTTGCACGCCAACTTCTATCAGGAACTCATGACCGCAGACGAGGTCCGACGAGGCATAGCCAACGCCCGAGAACTGGTAGAAGCCCTCCGCGAACTAGCAAACACTGGTCAGCAGCCCGTCCAACAGAACCCGATTCTCGATCCTCGCCACAGCAAAGACCCCTGATCTCAACGTTCTCGAGGGAGGATGCCGGGCCGTTCCTCGCCGAGGGCGATCCTGATGTCGAGGCCGTCGAACATGGCAGTCTTCGGAGTCCTAGCCGCGGCCCGTCTCCCCGACCTTCATTCGATGGGTCCAGGCCGGCAGTCGCGCGCTCTGTCGCTCACGAATCTCTAGGAGCATGATGAGTAACGGCTATTCGGTCGGGCTCGGTCAGCCGGTTCTCAGCCATTCCTCCCGCGAGATTCTTGCCTGCTTCAGCAGTCTGTTGAGCAGATCCACGCCGATGTCTCCGATGTGCGGGTTCGGGATGGTCAACTGGTGCTCGCCGTTGACCATGTGCGCGTGGTGGCTGCCTTGGACGGGGCCAGTCCAGCCCAGTGCCCTGAGGCGTTTGATCAGCTGCTGCCGCGAGACGGGTACAAGTCGTCCCGTCAACTGGCCGTCGCGGCCACGGTTCCGCGGACAGGCGGCAGGCGGTAGCCGCGCTCAAGTCGTAGCGCTGCCCAGTCGAGCAGCACCGTCCGCATCTCGTCTTGGGCTTCCTCGGCTGTGCGGCCGAACGCAAGGGCTCCAGGTGCTACGTCACATTCGGCCACGAACCCTTCGGGGTCGTCGATCTGCTCAACAGTCGTTCGATGCCCGGCAGCCGCCGCCCAGTCGGTGACCTGTTGTTCAGTCATGTACACGACGAGAGGATACCAGTGGCCGTCAACCCGGCGGATCGCGCCGCCTCCTGCAAGGAGATGGCGACGATTCGCCACACAGGACGCGATGCGCCGCGTGAGGGCGGAGGTCGCGGCCAAGCCAACGAGGACCGCAGCGTATTGACTCGGCGCTCAACGCCCCGCTTAAGGAACCAGGGCCGGGACACGCGACCTCGGGCTTGAAGTCGCGGCGTGGTCTGGCGAGCGGAAGGTGCTCCCCAGGGTGGCGTGAGTGCTGCTAGTGGCGGGCCGAGAGCATTTCGGCTACTCGGAAGGCCAGGTCTACTGATTGGCGGCCGTTGAGGCGGGGGTCGCAGAGGGTCTCGAAGGCCTGTTCGAGATCCTCGTGGCTGATGTCGTCGGCGCCGCCCACGCACTCGGTCACCGCGTCGCCGGTCAACTCGACGTGCACTCCTCCGGGCCAGGTGTCGCACGCGGTGTGGGCCGCGAAGAAGCCGCTGATCTCGGCTAGCACATCGTCGAAGTTGCGGGTCTTGTGACCCGACGACGACGTGTAGGTGTTGCCGTGCATCGGGTCGCAGGCCCAGGCCACCGGATGGCCCGAGTCCCGCACGGCCCGCAGCAGCGGGGGAAGCAGAGTCTCCACCTTGCCGGCACCCATCCTGGTGATGAAGGTCAACCGTCCGGGAATGCGCCGGGGGTTGAGCACCTCGCACAGGGTCAGCACCTCGTCGGTGGTGGCGGTGGGCCCGATCTTGCAGGCGAGCGGGTTGTGCACACCCCGCAGGAACTCGACGTGGGCGCCGTCGAGTTGGCGGGTGCGCTCGCCTATCCACAGCATGTGGGCCGAGCAGTCGTAGGTGTCGCCGGTGAGGGAGTCCACCCGGGTCAGGGCCTCCTCGTAGTCGAGCACCAAGGCTTCATGGCTGGTGTAGAACTCGACCTCGTGGAGCTGCGGCGTGTTGGCCGCGGTGACCCCGCAGGCGGTCATGAACCGCAGGGCCCGGTCGATCTCATCGGCCATCTGCGAGTACCGCCGCCCGGCTGGCGAGGTGGCCACGAACTCGCGGTTCCAGCTCGACACCTGCGACAGGTCGGCGTACCCGCCCCGGGTGAACGCCCTCAGCAGGTTGAGGGTGGACGCGGCCCGGTGATACGCGGTGAGCAGGCGGCGAGGATCGGGCAGCCGCTCTGCCTCGCTGAAGCCGATGTCGTTGACCATGTGGCCCAGGAACGACGTCAGCTCCAAGTCGCCGACGGTCTCGGTCGGGCTGGACCGGGGCTTGGCGAACTGCCCCGCGATGCGGCCCACCTTCACCAGCGGAACACCGCCGGAGTAGGTCAACACGATGGCCATCTGGAGGATCACCCGCAGCTTGTCGCGGATCGAGTCGGCCGAGGAGTCGAACGACTCCGCACAGTCGCCGGCCTGCAGCAGGAAGGCCTCGCCGTTGGCCACCCGGCCCAGCAGCCCGGTCAGCGCCCGGGCCTCCCCGGCGAACACCAGCGGAGGCAGGTCGTGCAGGGCCTTGCCGGCCTGCTCGACTTCGGCCTGGTCGGGCCAAGCCGGCTGATGCATCGCAGGCTTGGCCCTCCAGGACGAGGGCGACCAGTCGCTTCCGCCGGCGAACAGGGTCAGGTCTCCGGCGGACATAGGTGTTATGCCGCGTCGACCGTCTCGGCCAGACTCAGCTCCTCGGCATGCTCGCGCACGGCGTTGATGGCGCGCTTCACCAGGCGGCGGGCCGCCTCGGCGGTGACGCCCAGCTCCTCGCCGACCTCGCGGTAGGAACGCTTGATGCCGTCGGAGAGCCCGAATCGCTGCTGCACCGCGTACTTGGCCCGAGGCTCGAGAATGTCGAGCAGACCGGTCACCATCTCCTCCTCGGCCTTGGCCATGACCTCGAGCTCGGGCCCGGGGTTGGAGTCGGGAAGCAGGTCGATCAGCTCGTTGCTGTCGTCGTCGCCGATGGTGCGGTCGAGGGAGGTGGGCGTGGTCAGCCGGTGCAGGCGAGCATGGTCGTCGTCGAGCTCGTCGCCGTCGCCGGACACCTGCCGCAGCGCGGCCCGCAAAGACGCGGACCGGTCGCCGGGCAGCCGCACCAGGCTGGCCTTCTGGTCGAGGGCCCGCCCGATGGACTGGCGGATCCAGAAGGTGGCGTAGGTCGAGAACTTGAAGCCCTTGCGCCAGTCGAACTTGTCGACCGCGTGCTCGAGGCCCAGGTTGCCTTCCTGGATGAGGTCGAGCAGTTCCATGCCGGGAGGCAGCGGGTAGCGGCGGGCGACGCTCACCACCAGACGCAGGTTGGCCCGGATGAAGCGGTCCTTCGCGGCGGCGGCCTCGCGGATCGCCTTGTCGATCTCGCGGCCCTTCTCGCCCTCTTCCTTGCGGACGCGGGCCTCGACGCCGCGCTCGATCGCCTGCGAGAGCTCGCGCTCCTCTTGGGCGTTGAGCAGCGCCACCGCGCCGATTTCGTTGAGGTACTGTCCTACTGAATCACTCATATCTGATCACCTGACCGGGCCCGCTCGCGTCAGCAGGCGGCCTTCTCGCTTTCTTTGTGGGGAGGATCGGTGCCGGGCGCACACCCTCCAAGTGCGCTACTCCAGCCCAGACGAACCAGAATATGATAGACGGTCGTCTAAGGCAAGTCAAGATGAGCGGCAGTTCGTGCTGCCACTGCGGCTGTGACATAGGTCACGCGCCCTGACCGGTGCCGCGGTGCAACCCGCCGACGGATCGTACACTCTCGCGGTGCCGTCACCCGACGACCTCCGCATCGGCGTGTTGGGGGGGACGTTCGATCCGCCGCATTTCGGACATATCGCGGCGGGGCTGGAGGTCCGCTTCCGTCTGCGGCTCTCGGTGGTGCTCTACGTGGTGGCCAACGATCCGTGGCAGAAGTCTGCGTTGCGTGCGGTGACGCCGGCTGCGCTGCGACTGGAGATGGTGCGAGCGGCGCTGCGAGACCTCGACGGACTCGAGGCGAGCGACTTGGAGATCGAACGCGGTGGTGAGAGCTACATGGCCGACACCCTCACCGAGTTGAGCGCGCTGCATCCCGGTGCCGAACTGATGATGGTGGTGGGATCCGACGTCGCCGGGCAACTCGACACCTGGAAGCGCCCCGCCGAGTTGCGGGAGTTGGCCACCACCGTCGTGGTCGAACGAGCAGGGCGTTGCGGCGGTAGTCGGAATGCCGGCTGGCCCTCGGTGGTGGTGGAGATCCCCGCCATGGACATCTCGTCGTGCGACATCCGCTCACGGTTCGCGGACGGCCGCCCGGTGGAGGCTCTCGTGCCCGGCTCGGTCGCCGAAATTGTCAAGGCCCAGGGTCTGTACGGGTGCGGTCGCTGAGACTGCTGCGGCGCGGCCGCCGGCCCGCCCCCCGCGCCCACTTCTTCTGGCGCCTCGTGTTTCCGGCGGTGGTCGCGGTGGCAGGACTCGCAGTGCTGCTGCTGGCCCTCGAAGGCGGACGGACCGTGCTCAACACCACAGTGGGCGCAGTCGACGAAGAGATCGTCCTGGCGCCCGACGAGCCCGGATATCTGGAACTGGTGGGGGCCACCCCCACGCTGCTGTCGCTGCACACGCACGCCGGAAACCTCACCGGGGTCGCGTTCGTGGCTCTGACCGGCGTCACTGCGGGTGGAGGCGTGGTGCTGTTGCCGGCCGACCTCCTGGTGGTGCCGGTGGGGGGATCACCGGCCGAGGGCGAGCTGCTGTCGGACACCTTCGCGCGCGGAGGGGTGGAGGCGGTCACCGGTGTGGCCGAGGGTCTGTTCGGCATCGGGTTCGACCAGGTGGTCGAGATCCCCACCGAATGGCTCGCCCACAGCATGGGCCCGGCGGCGCCGCTGCCGTACCTGTTGGCCGACGACCTGATCGACGCGGTGCCCGATGGGGCCACGCAGGTGGTGTTCCGGGCCGGACGCCACGACCTGACCGCATCCGACGCGGGCGACGTGTATGCCCACCGCAACCCCGACGAAGCCGACGGCAACCGGGTGCAGCGCCAACGGGCGATGTGGGAGTCTTGGCTCGGAGTGATCGGCCGGTCCGACGATCTGGAGGCCGCCGTGCCGCCGGCCGACTCCCCCCTGGCACCGTTCCTGCGGGCTCTCGCATCGGGCACCACGGTCGTGGAGGTCGTGCCGTTCGGATCCGTCTTCCTGGATCCGGGCGCCGCGCCGGTGCCGTGGCTGGATCCTGAGAGCCGGTCGTGGCTGAGCGCGGAGGCCCGGCTGCTGGTGCCTTGGCCCGAGCAGCCGGAGTCGTTTCTGAGGCCCAGAGTCCAATTGCTCGACGGCACCGGCGATCCATCGATCCGTGATGCGGTGGCGGCCGAGGTGGTCGCGGCGGGCGGAGTGGTGACCGTCATCGGCAACGCCGACGCCTTCGGTGTGGAGGCCACCCAATTCGCCTACCATCGCGAGGATCTCGTGAACGACCCCATCACCAACTCCATCGCCGTCGAACTAGGCGTCGACATGACCCTCATCGAGGTGGGCGAGGCAGCCACCGACGTGGTGGACATAACTGTGACGGTCGGACTCGACCAGGCCCCGCGGTGAGGCCCGCCGCCGATCCCGCTGAAGCTCCGGTCACTGTCGACGGCGCCTACGCGCGGCGCTGGGCGGTGGCCGCGGCCGAGGCGGCCGATGAGCGCAAAGGCGTCGACACCGTGGTGATCGATGTGGGTGACGTGCTGGTGGTCACCGACCTGTTCGTGATCACTCACGGCAACAATCCCCGCCAGGTGCGCTCCATCAGCGAAGGCGTGGAGGAACTCGTCAAGGAGGCGGGCGGTCCGTCACCGTTGCGCATCGAGGGCGCCGACCTGCGCCAGTGGGTGCTCCTCGACTACGGGTCGTTCGTGGTGCATGTGTTCGACGCCGAACGGCGCTCGCTGTACCAGCTTGAACGCCTGTGGGGCGACTGTCCCGTACTCGACTGGCGAACGGCCGACCTCGCCGACGCCGCGCCCTCTACGTCCTGAGTCGCACCGGGGTTGAGACCTCGGCGAAGAAGTCGTTGCCTTTGTCGTCGATAACCATGAAGGCGGGGAAGTCCTCGACCTCGATCCGCCACACCGCCTCCATGCCCAGTTCGGGATAGTCGAGCACCTCCACCCGCCGGATCGAGTCCCGGGCCAGACGGGCGGCCGGCCCTCCGATCGAGCCCAGGTAGAAGCCTCCGTGGCGGGCACAGGCCTTGGTCACCTCCGACGAGCGGTTGCCCTTGGCCAGCATCACTTTCGACCCTCCGGCTGCTTGGAACTGCTCGACGTAGGAGTCCATCCGGCCCGCGGTGGTGGGGCCGAATGATCCCGAGGCGTAGCCCTGGGGCGTCTTGGCCGGTCCGGCGTAGTACACGGGGTGGTCCTGCAGGTACTGCGGCATCGGCTCGCCCGCGTCGAGGCGGTCCTTGATCCGGGCGTGAGCGATGTCGCGGCCCACCACCAGCGTGCCGGTGAGGGCCAGGCGGGTCTTCACCGGGTAGCGGGTGAGTCGGGCCAGGATCTCATCCATGGGCTGGTCGAGGTCGACCGGCACCACCTCGCTCGAGAGTTCGTCGGCGCTGGTCTCGGGAAGGAAGCGGGCCGGGTCGGTCTCGAGGCGCTCGAGGAACAGCCCCTCAGCGGTGATCTTGGCTCGGGCCTGGCGATCCGCGGAGCAGCTCACCGCGATCCCGACCGGGTTGGACGCGCCGTGGCGGGGCAGGCGCACCACTCGAACGTCGTGGCAGAAGTACTTGCCGCCGAACTGCGCGCCGATGCCGAAGGTCTGGGTCAACTCCAGGATCCGCTGCTCCCATTCGAGGTCGCGGTACCCGTGGCCGGTGGCCGCGTCGCCGGCGGTAGGCAGCGAGTCGAGGTACTTGGCCGAGGCGAGCTTGGCCGTCTTGAGGTTGTATTCGGCCGAGGTGCCGCCCACCACCAGCGCCAGGTGATAGGGCGGGCAGGCCGCGGTGCCGAGCAGGCGCAGCGTCTCGTCGCAGAAGTCGAGCAGCGACTGCTCGTTGAGCAGCGCCTTCGTCTTCTGGTAAAGGAACGACTTGTTGGCCGAGCCGCCTCCCTTGGCCATGTAGAAAAGCTCGTAGACATCGCCGGGCTTGGAGTTGATCTCGATCTGAGCGGGCAGGTTGTTGCCGGTATTGACCTCGGTGAACATGTCGAGCGGGGCGAGCTGCGAGTAACGCAGGTTGGATGTGAGATAGGTGTCATGCACGCCCCGGGAGATGGCCTTGGCGTCGTCGCCGAAAGTGAGCACCTGCTCGCCCTTGCGGCCCATGATCAGTGCAGTGCCGGTGTCCTGGCACATGGGTAGCACCCCGCCCGCGGCGATGTTGGCGTTCTGCAGCAGTTCGGTGGCCACGAAGCGGTCGTTGTCGGAGGCCTCCGGGTCGTCGAGGATGTTGCAGAGCTGACTGAGGTGGTCGGAGCGCAGGTAGTGGTTGATGTCGTGCATGGCCACCGAGGTGAGCATCGTGAGCGCCTCGGGCTCGACACGCAGAAACCTCCGGCCGGCGGCCTCAATGGTGGACACCCCCTCTGTCGAAACCAGCCGGTACTCGGTGCGATCCTCGCCGAGCGGCAGCATGTCCGAATAGGCGAAGGCGTTCAGGCTGTCGTCCCCCGCGGGGCCGTCGGAGTCGGGTAGTTCGGCGGGGTCAGGCATGTCACCTCGCGCTTCTGCTACGCCCTCGCTCAGAGTCGCGCGGGCGTGCCCGCAAAGGCCACCGGATCCTGACCGTCACCGATCACGGGGCGCTGCCAGTGCGTGTAGTCCGAAACGGTGTCGGCCACGTCTCGCCACTCCGCAGGGTTCCAGCCCTGAGCGGCTGCGCTGACCGACCCGTCCTGTAGCACCAGAGCGAACGCGGGCAGAGTGTCGAGTCCGAAGGCAGCGGGCACCTGCCGGTCAGGGTCGGCGAAGGTGAGGATCTCCTGCGCATACGGTCCGAGGAAGCGCCGAGCGTCGTCGGGTCCGCAGGCCACCACCCAGCATGTCCGGCAGCCCGCTTCGGCGTAGGTGGTCAGGATCCGCCGGGCGGTGTGCAGGATCCAGGCGCTCTCATTGGTGTAAGGATCGAGCAGTACCGGCAGTAGCGGGAACGTTGTGAGCCAGGAGGACAGCGGCCTGGCCTTGCCTCCGAGCGGATCCAGTTCAAGATCGAGCGAGACGGCGGTCACAAGGCCAACGCTAGCGGTTGTGTCCTTCCGGTCGGCGGGTCGAGTTGTTCCGGCCGGCGGGTCCTGTGGCCGAGTGAGTTCCGGCTGACTCGTGGGCCCGCAGCAGCTATAGGGCGCCTGGCTGGATCAGCAGGGCGATCCAGATCGACACGGCCGCCAGCACTATGGTCGACACCACGATGTAGAGGTGCCACACCTGGCGGCGGATGATCTCGGCCCATTGGGTGGCGGTTTCCGATCGGATCTCAGCCCATTGGGTGGCGGCTTCGGTTCGGATTTGGGCTCGTTCGGCGGCGGCTTCGGCTCGGATTTCGGCTCGTTCGATTGCGGCTTGGGCGAAGCCCTTGGCCACGACGGCGTTGAGTTCGGCAAATCCAACTCTGAGGTCGTCCTTGGTGGCGACGTTGTCCCATCCACTGGGCGGCAGGTGCTCCATGAGCGTCTCGGCGTCGTCTTGTCCCATGAATTCGGTCAGAGTGTTGAACATCGAGGTGCGTTGGGTGTGGGTGAGAGCCATTTTCGGTGCCCTTTCGGTCGGCGTGTGCAGATTTAGGGGGCGCCTCAAACGGGCTGCTCCGAGGCCACCGAGGTGGCTGCATGCGATCGTAGCACTCTGAACGCCATCAGAGATCATTCCAATACAGTCGATGTTGTGTGTGCCGCGCTGCGACCCGACCGCGGTGCGGTGCGGGCTTGCCTACGCTCAGAGGGTGCATCCGATCGAGCGTCTGCGGTATGTGGCGCGGGCCGGCGCTGTGCCAGTGGTGCCCCTCGTGCGCGAGTCGGCGGCTGCGCTGTCGTCGTTCGCCGACGACCCCAAGGGTCTGCTCACGTCGTGTCGGCGGCTGCTGGACCGTCGATGCGACTGCGGGCCGCTGGTGTGGCTGGCGGCCCGGATGCTGGCGGCCATGGACCCCCGCTCCGAGGCGACCCGGGTGGTGTCGGATCTGGCAGCCGACTCCACCCCACGGGTGCTGCAACAAGGCCTGGACTCGCTGGCGTCCGGTTCGAGCGTTCTCATGGTGGGGGAGATGGGAGAATTCGCTGCGGTGTGGCAGGACCGGCCCGATCTGGGGTGGATGGAGTGCGATGATCCGACCGCCTACGGCATGGCCGACCTGGTCCTGATAGCCACCGACTGCGCGGGCCCATCGCATGCTCTGGTAGCGGCCGAAGCGGTGGCGGCGGCGGAGACGGCCCGCGACCGCGCCACGGCGGTGTGGCTGATAGCCGGCGCGGGCCGGATGCTGCCTGAGCCCATGTGGGGCTCTCTGAGCAAGCGTTTCGTTGCTGACGATCTCTCAGACCTGGGCCTCGCAATTCTGGATCTAGGCGCGTTCGTCACCAGCGTCGTCACCCCGTCAGGCCTTCGTACCCCAGCCGAGGCGGCCCGCCAGTCGGATTGTCCTGTCGTGTTGGAACTGTTCGCCCACTGACTCGGGCACCCGTGCCCCCCTTGTCGGTCGCGGTTGAGGGGATGCAGCGGTTCTCAGCAGTTCGTGACCACATCTTCTTGGCAATGCTGGCTCCTGTGCTGGAACCACGGAGTTGCGTGCCAGAATCACAGCTCTAGGGCTCGCTCGGCGCTTCAGAGGTGCCGGCCGGGGGCTCTAGCAAGAGGAGGAGTGCGAAATGGTCGACACGCCCGGTGAGACGGTGCCGCAACTCGATCTCTACACGATTGGCGACGGCGCGCTCGACCGGTCGCGTATCGACCATGTGGACGCTGTCCTGCGCCCTGCGACTATGGCCTTGCTCGACCGCGTCGGCGTCGGGTCGGCCATCTCCTGCGCTGATGTGGGCTGCGGGCCTGGGGGCGTGACCTTCGAGCTCGCCCGGCGTGTCGGTCCAGGAGGCCGCGTGGTCGGTCTGGACATCGATGATCGCCGGCTCGACGAGGCACGAAGGGAAGCGTCGGCGTTGAGACTGCACAACGTTGAGTTCCGGCTCGCCGATGTCCGGACTCTCGCCGGTTCCGACGAGGAATTCGACCTGGTCTACTCGCGGTTCCTGATCGACCACTTCGCGCATCCCGGAGAAGTTGTGAACTCGATGTGCCGGATGCTCAAGCCTGGTGGCGCTCTGGTGATGGAATGCACCGACTACACCGGTTGGTATTGCTATCCCCGTCTGGCTGCTTTCGACAGGGCCGTGGAGTTGGTCTCGCTGGAGCGGCAGCGCACCGGCGGGTACCCGGACATCGGGGTGAGGCTGCCCGTCCTCTTCGTCGAGGCTGGGATTGTCGAAGTGTCGCAGCACATCTTCCAGTACATGGAGTTCGCGGGAGCGTTCAAGCCATGGATCATCTCGGTCTTTCCACGGGAGCGTGTGGAGTGGATCGCCGCGCTGGGAATCGCGGACGAGGCCGAGGTCGAGAGTGTGCTGGTCGAGGTCGCAAAGCACGTCGAGAACCCGAGGACCTCGATGGGAACGCCGCGCTTCGTGCAGTGCTGGGGCACCAAGCCAGACCTGCCGGACCGAATCGCCCACAATCTGGGCGCGCTGCTAGACCCGGCCGACTAAAGAACGTGCGCGGATTGCTCGAGAGCGTCTCGCGGTGCGACGGGGTCAGCCCCGCTCTTGTTCGCTTCGCTCACGGGCCGCTCGGGCAACGGCCTCGCCCGTATTCACCGGGTGCGCTTGTCAATCCGCTAGGCCTCTAGGGCTCGGACGAGGTCGTCGAAGGCGGCGTCGGCTAGGGCGGTCATCTCGTCGTCGGTGCGGTCTTGGATGGGATGGCTCGTCAGCACCGAGGCCGCGTCGAAGCCGAGCGACTCGGACTGGGCTGTCACCGCATCCGCGAAGTGCACCGTCGACACGAACACGCCGGGCACGCCGCGCCGCTCGATGTCGCTGATGTCATGCACACTGCACGACACACACGAGCCTCAATCGGCCAATGCCTCGATCACGGCGTCGCATTCGGTGGCGATCTCATGGCGAAGGTCGACCGGCGCGGGCTTGGTGAAGGTGGGCTTGGCGTAGCGGTTGACCTTTGCGCCCAGAGCGGTAAGGCGCTCCGAGACACGGTCCAGGAAGACGTTGCCGCGGGGCTTGGTGATGTCGAGCAGGCCGACGGTCAGCCCGGCCAACGACTCGGGCCGTGCCGCCCGTTCCCGCGTCGCCGACATCTGCTCCGAGGTGGGATCGAGCACGGTCGTCATGTTGCAGCCTCCTTGCAGGCGCGAGGGTAGCCGTCCGCCCATGTTGGGGGGCGGTCTCCGAGGGTGGCTCGCAGCGAGTCCACGGCGCGATCGGGTCAGGCGTCGGTATCAGATGGTGATCTCGCGGGTGACCGGTTCGCTTCCTCTCGGTCCGTTGGACCAGCCGCCGATGATGGCCGAGAACAGCCCGGCGCGTCCGCCGGCGTGAACCACCAGCAGCCCTCCAGGACGGAACTTGGCGATCTTCTGGCCTGCGGCCGCGGCCGGGAGACCCTCCGCGATCCCTCCGGCGCCTGCGAGCAGCTCGTCAGCGTCGAGCATCAGCTCTGAGCCCAGTTCCTCCATGAAGCGGTCGCGGCTCCAGCCTGCGTCAGCGAATCGGGCCATGTGCTCGGGTGACAGCACCAGCATGGCGTCCAGACCGAGGACTGTGCGCGGCGACCCGGTGACCGCGAGGGCCTGTGCCAGATGCTTGGTGAGGCCCAGTGCGTCGCGGCTGCGTTGATCGACGAACAGCCTCGGCGACTCACCGGTGAACACCGTCACCGTGGACTGCTCGGCCCGCCATCCGCGGCTCTGCGCCAACGACGTCCACGGCGAGCCCGCCTCGTTCTCGGCGAAGCAGAAGCCCACCTTGGCCGGCGAACCGAGCGTGGCCCGGTCGACGCCTCCGGGATGACCGCCGCCGACGTTGCGCACCACCAGTTGCAGGGCCCGTCCGATGCTGGAGTTGGCCCGGTTGCCCTGGCCCAGCGCGTTGAGCCCGCTGTTCATGCCGATGCGCTCGGCTATCGGACCGTTCACCACCAGCACCGGCCCCACGCTCATCGTGGTGGCCAGCACGCCGTGCATGTTGAACTCATCGGTGCAGGTGGCCTCAACCGCCGCCATCACCACCGGCAGGTACTCGGGCCTGCAACCGGCCATCACCGCGTTGACGGCCACCTTCTCGACGGTGCACTCCACCAGGCTGGGCGGCACCACCGCCACCACCTCGCTCGGGTCGCGGGTCGTGCCCTCAAGCATTCGCAGCACCCGGGCCTCCGTCGGTGGCACCAACGGCAGGCCGTCGGACCAGCCCCGGTCCCACATCGCCTCCCATTCGTCCTCCAACGAGGCCAGCTCCACCCGGCGGCTGTGCAGACGGGAGCCGGAGAAGCGGATCGCTAGTTCTTCGGCACGGGCGGGGTCCACGCTGAGCGATCCGCAGCCGGGTCGCCAGTCGGGCAGGCCGTCTCCCAAGCCGTCCACCCCGGACAGCTGCTCCCACTCCGAGCGTGCCCATCCCACCGTGCGCTGAGCGTCGACGCCGTCGGTGACGCGCATCAATGTGGGCACGGTCTCGATGTCGTGATGCCACGACAGGGCCAGGTCCCCATCGTGAAGAACCCATCCGGCTTCGGCCGGGAATGCGGGATCGTCCTGGGTGATCACCGTGAGGTCGGCGCGTTCGTGCAGGTCGAACAGCACGTCGGCGACCAACTCGCAGGTGGGGCAGTCGCGTTTGACCACGGCCACCAGGCCGTCGGGCAGAGGCGGGGCCGAGGACTCAGAAGATTTCATAACGCGATTGTGCCACTGCTACTGCTTGTTCCGTCCGAAGTGGACGAAGTCGGCCACTCAGGTGAACTCATAACGCGATTGTGCCACTGCTACCCTCCGGTTGCGATGGCGAGCAGCGGGGGCGTGAGCGATTCCATGGACGGCCGCGAGTTCCGCCGGGTTCTGGGCCACTACCCGACCGGTGTCACCGTGGTCACCGCCGCTTGTGAGAGCGGTCCCGAGGGCATGACGATCGGATCGTTCACCAGTGTCTCGCTCGATCCGCCCCTGGTGTCGTTCTGCCCCGGCCACGACTCCGATTCGTGGATCCGTATGCGCGATGTGGGCAGTTTCTGCGTCAACGTGCTCGGTGACGATCAGGCCGACGTGTCCACGAGGTTCGCCAGCAAGTTGGACGACCGCTTCGAGGGAATGAGTGTGCGGGTCGAGGCGACCGGAGCGCCGGTGATCGAAGGGTGCCTGGCTTGGATCGACTGCCGGGTGGAAGCGGTCCACGCGGCCGGCGACCATGACATCGTGGTGGGCCGGGTCGTAGCGTTGGGCACTGCCGACGACCCGTCCGACTCCGCCGCCGCGGCTGACGGCCCTCTTGTCTTCTTCAAGGGGCGCTACGGCCGGGTCACGGACCTGTAGATGGTGGCTCCGACGCCACCGTGGGCCACGGCAGGTCCACAAGCGGGTGCCTCAAGGCGCCGAATCTGGGAGGTGCAACCGTAGATGGCCGTTTACGCGTTGGGTGATGCCGAGCCCCAGATCCACCCTGACGCCTATGTGCATCCGCTGGCGGTGGTGATCGGGAACGTGGAGTTGGGCCCCGAGTCCAGCGTGTGGCCCTATGCCGTGCTGCGCGGCGACGACGGACTGATTCGGGTTGGTGCCCGCAGCAACATCCAGGACGCGGCGGTGATCCACTGCACGCCCAGGCTCGCCACCGTCATCGGTGACGACTGCACCGTCGGACACCAGGCTCACCTCGAGGGCTGCACGGTGCTCGACGGGTCGCTCATCGGCGTGGGCTCAGTCGTGTTGCACAACGCCCGCATCGGGCCTCATGCGCTGGTCGGCGCCAACGCCACCGTCACCGGCGGGACGGTGGTGCCCCCCCAAGCGATGGCTCTGGGCACGCCGGCCCGCATCCGTGAGAACGCGCTGGAGATAGATCACAACCGGCCGAACTCGCAGGCCTACGTCCAACGCGGCCACCACTACCGGCGAGAGTTGCGCCGCCTCGACTGACCCCGCCGGGCCGTCCTCCGCCGATAGTTGCGCCGCCTCGACTGACCCTGCTGGCTACGGGGGCGCTTGAACCTGTCGGAACGGCGGTGTGGGCGTTAGGGTTGGGTGCAGCCGCGAGCGGAGGGTCAGCGCATGACTACAGCAGATATCGGTGTTGATCTCAGCCGCTACCAGCTTGGCTGGAGCGACGAGGAGGACTACGTCTTCAAGCCCAAGAAGGGCCTGAACGACGACATCATCACCGAGATGTCGTGGCTCAAGGGCGAGCCCGAGTGGATGCTCGACTTCCGCCTCAAGTCGCACCGCCGCTTCGAGCGTCGGCCCCGCCCGACGTGGGGCGGCGACACCACCGGCATCAACTTCGACGACATCTACTACTACATCAAGCCCACCGACACGCTCGCCAACGACTGGGACATGGTCCCGGAGTCGATCAAGAACACCTACGAGAAGCTGGGTATCCCCGAGGCCGAGCGCAAGTACCTGGCCGGGGTGACCGCCCAGTACGAGAGCGAGGTTGTCTACCACCGCAACCGCGAGGATCTCGAAGCCCAGGGTGTGCTGTTCTGCGATATGGACACCGCGTTGCGGGAGTATCCGCAGCTGGTGAAGCGGTATTTCGGTTCGGTGATCCCGCCCAACGACAACAAGTTCTCCGCGCTCAACTCGTCGGTGTGGTCGGGCGGGTCGTTCATCTATGTGCCGCCCGGCGTGGAGGTGGAGGCGCCGCTCCAGGCCTATTTCCGCATCAACGCCGAGAACATGGGCCAGTTCGAGCGCACGCTGATCATCGCCGATGAGGGTTCGCAGGTTCACTACATCGAGGGCTGTTCGGCGCCTACGTATTCGACCGACTCGCTGCATTCGGCGGTGGTCGAGATCGTGGTGGGCCGCTCGGCCCGGGTGACGTACACCACCATCCAGAACTGGTCAGACAACGTCTACAACCTGGTCACCAAGAGGGCCCGGGTAGAGGCCGAAGGCCACATGGAATGGATAGACGGCAACATCGGCTGCCTGGCCGAGGGCTCCCGGGTCACCACGCGGGGCGGCACCAAGCCGATCGAGCTGGTGATGCCGGGCGACGAGGTGCTGTCCTACGACGAGGCCGCCGGTTCGTTGTGCTGGCGCCGGGTCACGGCCAAGCGCTACTCCGGCGAGCAGCCGGTCCGCGAGGTGCGGATCGGGTCGCGCCGTCTGCGGGTGACCGACAACCACCCGTTCTACTCCTATGCGTACGACGCGTCGCAGCCGAAGAAGCTGGGCCGCTACAACCTGGCCTACGTGCGGGCCGACCGCCTGGAGAAGGCCATCGTTCCCATCTCCAGCCTCGGCTACGGCGAACCTCACAAGCTGGAACTACCCGCGGCATCGACTGTCTTCGCAACGAGCAACCAGCACAGCGAGAGCTTCGTCGCCGAGCGTCGGCGGCCCGCCCGGCTAGCGGTGGGGGAGACCACCACCGACGAACTCATGTGGCTGTTCGGCCTGTTCGCAGGGGACGGCTCCATCGACTCCGTTGCCGCCGACTCGGGCGGGCTGCGGTGGGCCAAGGTCGTCTTCTCGGTGCCTCGCCAGGATCGGGCCCGCGTCCGTCTGGTCGACGTGATGAGCCGGCTGATGCCGGGTACCGCTCCGACGGAGCGGGCCGACGGGTTGACCCTCACATGGAACAGCGTTGAGCTGGCCGACCTACTGGAGGCCAACGGCTTCGTGACCGGCGCGCTTCGCAAGCGGGTGCCGGAGTGGGTCCTAGACCTGCCCGAGTCGCAGCGACTGTCATTCGTGGCGGGTTACCTGGACTCCGACGGCTGCATTCCGGCAGGCAGGCGAGGCTTCTCCATCAAGTCCGTCGACCGGGAACTGCTCGAGGACGTGGGCGAGGTTCTCACCAGCCTGGGCGTCTCGTCCCGGCTCAACACCGAGTTCGACGGCG
Organism: Acidimicrobiia bacterium; assembly: GCA_022824605.1. Taxonomy (GTDB): domain Bacteria; phylum Actinomycetota; class Acidimicrobiia; order Acidimicrobiales; family Aldehydirespiratoraceae; genus Aldehydirespirator. Next base: position 2,331 of record JAJDZO010000049.1, on the reverse strand, counting down.
AGCGACGGGTGCAGATTCTCGACTACACCTCCACCGCCCGCGGCTCACACCGGTTGGAGTTCCCGACCGATCCGCGGCTGCTCGATCTGGTGTCGGCCGAACTGCGCGATGCGGCGGCTCGACAGCCTGAGGCGACTCTCCGCCACTTCCGGCGGGTGGGCCGGTCGCAGATCGAGCTGCCGTCCAGCGTCGAGATCCGCGATGTCGACGTGAGCGCCGACGTCGAGGTGGTACCCACTTGGGACATCGAGGTGGAAGGGACGGGCAACTTCGTCTCGGAGGGCTTCATCGTCCACAACTCGAAGCTCACGATGAAGTACCCGGCGGTGGTGATGGTGGGGCCCAAGGCTTCGGGCGAGGTGCTGTCGGTGGCCTACGGCGGGCCGGGCCAGCACCAGGACACCGGAGCCAAGATGACCCACGCCGCGCCGGAGACGACATCGAAGATCGTGTCCAAGTCGATCTCGTCGGGCGGGGGCCGCACCTCGTACCGGGGGCTGGTGCGTGTCGAGGACGACGCCCACGGATGCAAGAGCCACGTCCAGTGCGACGCCCTCATCCTCGACGAGGACTCGGTGTCGGACACCTATCCCTACATGGAGGTCGGCTCGGGTGACGCGGTGATCGGCCACGAGGCCACGGTGTCGAAGGTGGCCGACGACCAGCTCTTCTACCTCCAGAGCCGGGGCCTCACCGAGGAGCAGGCCATGGGCCTGATCGTCAACGGCTTCATCGAGCCGGTAACCCGCACGCTGCCCATGGAGTACGCGGTCGAATGGAGCCGCCTGATAGAGCTCCAAATGGAGGGCAGCGTCGGCTGACCCAGCGGAGGTTGTTGGGTGGCGACGCGATGGGGCGGCGGGCTGCCACAATGTGAGGCATGCCGATGCGCCAGGACTGCAAGTACTTTGAGTCGCGCACCTATCCCAACGGCGAGACGGTCCGCAAGTGCGATCTTGACCTGGCTCCCGAGGCGCCCTGGCGCTGCCCCGACGACTGCCCCAAGTACACCCGGCGCCTGGCCGATGTGAACTGGAGCTACGGGTCGCTCGTCACTCCCGAGACCCCGCCCGAGCCTTCCAGCCTCGGCAGCGACGACAGCATCGGGGCGTTGCTCGACGCGGCTGAAGACATCGTCAACGCGGCCGCCCCCGACGTGATGGCCGAGGTGGAGGCCGAACGGCGCAAGCGCCGCGGTTCCCGCAAGGGCCGAACCTCCAAAGCCAAGGGCAAGCGCGGTGGTGGCTCTTCGGGTGGACGCGGGTTCGGTGAGCGGTTCCGCAGGCGGTATCGCGACGGCCGATGAGCCACCAGTTCACGGTCGACGCAGCCCGCAGCCTGACGGGGCCATCATGGCTGGCGCTTCGGCGCGTCGCCGCGGCCGAGCGCTTCGCAGCCGCCCCTGCGCCGACCACCGCAGCCGAGGAATGGCGCTACAGCCCGATCGCCGACTTCGACCTCTCCGACTATCGCCTCGCCAACGGCGTGGGAGCCGGTGCGCGCGCCGGTCGTGCCGACGGGTCCGGCACCGTCGAGGATCAACTTGCCGACTATGGCCTCACCGCCGCCGCGGTGGTGGACGTGATCGACGGCCGCATTGCAGCCGTCCACGGTGGCGACGAGCTGTCGGCTGCCGGTGTGACCGTCGGCGCGCTGGCAGACACAGCCGACGGCGAAGCCGTGCTCGGCGCGGTGTGCGACGACGCCTCCGACTACTTCACCCTGCTCAACGACGCCTTCGCTCCATCCCCGGTGGTGGTGGACGTGCCCTCCGGCGTTGTTGTCGACGGAGTGGTCGTGGTCCGTCACTGGGCTCAGGATCTCGGAGCAGCCAGCCTGCCCCGGTTGGTGGTGCGTGTCGGCCGCGACGCACAGGCCACCGTGCTCGACGTTCACCGATCTGACGGGCCCGCACTGGTGGTGCCGGTGGTGGAACTCGACGTAGGCCCGGCCGCCCGTCTCGGCTACCTGAACCTTCAGCACCACGATCACCGGGCCTGGCAGATCGCGGCCCACACCGCTCGGGTCGAGCGTGACGGCGCGCTGGTAGCCGCATCGGTTGCATTGGGCGGCGGTTATGCCCGCACCCGAACCGACACCCGCCTGGTGGGCCGCGGCGCCAGCGGCGATTTGCTGTCGGCCTATTTCGGTGCCGGAGACCAGCTTCTCGACTTCCGCACCTACCAGGACCACGCCGCGCCCGACACCACCTCCAACCTCCTCTACAAGGGAGCGGTGGGCGACGCGGCCCGCAGCGTCTACACCGGTCTGATCCGGGTGAGGCCCGACGCTCGGGGCACCAACGCCTTCCAGACCAACCGCAACCTGAAA
>JAJDZO010000403.1 GCA_022824605.1 Acidimicrobiia bacterium | reverse complement strand
TTGGTGGTGAGATCGACCCATACCGAGCCGGGCGTCATGGAGCCCAGCGCACCGTCGGGTCCCGCCATCACCGCTTCAACCTGAGCGGGTCCGGGCAGCGATGTCATGAACACCTCGGCGCCGTGTGCACAGCCACGAGCTGATTCGGCCCGACCAGCCCCAGCGTCAACCGCTGCGCCGAGCGCATCGCCGTCAAGGTCGTAAGCCGTGACCGGGTAGCCCGCTTCCACCAGCCGGCGACACATCGGCCCGCCCATAGTCCCCAGCCCCACAAAGCCCACCCGCGGCCCGTCACCCGGCGACACGGGCAGAGCCACCACGCCACTCATCGACCGGAGAATCTAGTTCCATGCGAACCGCTGCAACCGCGGCTTGTGTGGCGGCGCCTCAGCGCCTAGTCCGTGTGTCATCCGGGTCAGCCGTCGCGACCAGCTACACGAGGCTGAGGGGGTACTTCGTGAGCAGTTCGTTGCCGGTCTCGGTTATGAGGACCTGCTGTTCTAGCTTGACGCCCTCGCCGCCGGTCTTGGGGCCGACGAAGGCTTCGATGCACATGACCGTGCCGGGGGCCAGAACCGCGTCGTAACCGGCACGTCCCCAGCGCTCGCGGGTGAACACCGACGGGAACTCGTCGCACAGCCCGACGCCGTGCGACAGCACCGTGTAGCAGTTGTAGTCGTCGAGCGACGGGTACCAGGCACGCTCCACGATGTCTCGCACCGAGGCGCCCGGCTGATGAAGTTCGGTGTTGCGTTCGATCTGTTCGGCGGCCAGCGACCACACGTCGTGTTGGGCCGCGGTGGGGCGACCGTCGCCACAGAGCCAGGTGCGCGACATGTCCACGCAGGCTCCGTAGGCACAGACCATGTCGGTGTCGAAGCCCATCAATTCCCCGGCCTGCACCCGCCGGCTGCTGACCTCCTGGTACCACGGGTTGGTGCGTGGCCCCGACGCCAGCAGGCGGGTCTCGATCCACTCGCCGTAGCGGGCGTGGTTGCCGGCCTGCAGCACCGACCACAGCGCCATCTCGGTGACGCCCGGCTCGAAGGCGGCCCGCATCTCCGCGATGGCCGACTCGCAGGCATGGACGGCGCAGCGCATGGCTGCGATCTCCTCCGAGGACTTCACCACCCGAGCCTCCTCCATCAGCTCGTCGGCGTCGAGGAGGTCCACTCCGTGCCTCTGGAGTGCTTGAATGCCGATCACGTCGATCCGGTCGACGGCCAACCGCCGGTCGCCCCGGCCGTGCTCATTGAGCAGGTCGACGATCTCCGCCGCCCAGCGGTCGGCGACATCAGCGGCCCGCGACCCGGCGTAGAAGTAGATGTAGGACAGGCCCGGACGGATCTCGTCCACCACCTCGGAGTGGGTGTCGAGGAACTCGCCTTTGGAGAACTCGAACACCACCACCGGACCGTCGGCGGCCACCAACGCGTAGCGGACCGCGTTGTGCATCGTCCAAATCGACATGTTGGTGGTGTCGGTGGCGTAGCGGACGTTCAGCGGGTCGTACAGCAGGGCCGCGTCGCACCCCGCGGCCCGCAGCTGCGCCCGCACCCGCTCCAACCGGTAGCGGCGGATGGCGGTGCGGTCGGGCAGCGCCAGGCCGGCAGCCGTCCATTCCGCCTCAAGTTCGGGCCCGGGCCCCAGCGCATGCATGTTGCGATCCCCATGATCAAGCAACCACTCCGGCGGCACCGTCCGGCCCGCACCGATCCTCGGCCGGTGCCTCTGCGAACCCACGGCGAGATTCTGCCCGCAAGTCGGGCCAACGCGAGACATCAGACCAGCTGATTTACTGGACGTGATGGTCAGACGAGGTCGGGTTCGGTCCCCAACGAGGTCATCTGCGATCGCGCAGCTGCCTTGGCGATCGGTGGAGAACCCTCACGGCACTCTGGAGGTGCTCGACGCCGAGGGTCTGTCGGCCATCCACACGGCGTCAACGAGGGTCCTGGAGGAACTGGGCATCGAATTGTGGTCACCGGAGGCCCGCAGGCTGTTTGCCGACGCCGGCGCGAAGATCGACGGCGAGGTCGTGCGGATCGGCGCCGACATCGTTGAGGCCGCATTGGCCACCGCACCGAGCAGCTTCACGCTCACCTCCCGCAACCCGTCCAAGCAGCTGCGGATCGGAGGCCGCAGCATGGCTTTCGGCTTGGTGGCCGGCCCGGCCGCGGTGCATGACGAGATCGAGGGTCGCCGGGCCTCCAACATGGCCGACTACGAGAACTTCATCCGGCTGGCCCACTACTTCAACGCCATACACATCATCGGCAACCAGGTGGTCGCACCGATGGAGCTGCCGGCCAACACCCGCCACCTCGACGCCTACCGGGCCAACCTGATGCTGTCGGACCTGTCGTATCACTGCACCTCCATCGGCCGAGGCCGAGCGCTCGACGGGATCCAGATGATGGCCATCAGCCGAGGCGACAGCCTCGACGACATGGCGGCCGCGCCGGGGGTGACCACGATCATCAGCGTCAACTCGCCGCGCCGCTTCGACGCCGAGATGGCCAGCGGGCTCATGACCATGGCCGAACACGGACAGCCGGTGTCGGTGACGCCCTTCACCCTGATGGGCGCCATGGCCCCAGTGACCCTGGCGGCCGCGCTGGCCCAGCAGAACGCCGAAGCACTGTTCGGGATCGCGCTCACACAGCTCGTGCGGCCCGGCGCTCCCGTGCTGTACGGCGCGTTCACCTCCAACGTGGACATGCGCTCGGGGGCACCCGCCTTCGGCACGCCCGAACAGGTGAAGGCCAACGTGGCCTCGGGCCAGCTCGCCCGCCGCTACGGGCTCCCCTACCGGGCCTCGAACTCGAGCGCGTCGAACGTGGTGGACGCACAGGCCGCCTACGAGACGCAGATGTCTCTGTGGGGCTGCGTTCTCGGTGGCGCCAACCTCGTGTACCACGCCGCCGGGTGGATGGAGGGCGGGCTGCAGGCCAGCTACGAGAAGCTGATCCTCGACGTGGAGATGCTCCAGCAGACCATGGAGTTCCTGACGCCGGTCCCCTGCTCAGGGCCGGACCTGGCCTTCGACGCCATGGAGCGGGTGCCCACCGGCGGCCATTTCTCGGCGACGAGCACACCCTCGAACGCTATGAGACCGCCTTCTACCCGCCACTGATCTCGGACTGGCAGAACCACGGCGCCTGGGCCGACTCTGGCGGGCTGAACGCCACCCAGCGGGCGACCGCCGTGTGGCAGGCGGCACTGGCCGAATACAGCGAACCGCCGCTCGACAGCGCCCGGCGGGAGCAACTCGACGACTACGTCGAACGCCGCAAGCGCGTGATCGGCGACGGCGACCCGTAGAGGAAGAGCCGGTAGACGCCGAGTGGGCGGGACCGAAGCCCCGCCCACTCAACTGTTGATCTTCGAAAGAGGCCGCAGGCCTCCCGATCGGTTAGGCCGCAGCTAGTGCAGCGTCGATCCAACCGTCGACCACGTCGCGGTTGTCGGCGATCCATTGGGCGGCGATGTCACGAGGATCCTCGCCGTCGCCCTGAGCAACGTTGGCCAGCGAAACGTCGATGACCGACAGTGTGACCGCCTCGAACAGCGCCCCAGCGGCCGGATTGGCGGCCAGGAAGTCGTTGTTGGCCGTGACCAGGATGTCGGCTGCGATCCAGCCGAGCTGGCAAAGGCCGTCCGCGGCGTCAGCCGCCGCCGGGCACAGCTCCGAGCTGAGCTTGGCATTCACGGGCTGGCCTTCAGGGCCGAGCTGGCTCCAGGCTTCGCCACCCTCGATCCCGAGGGGATTGGAATCGTCGATGACGTTCTCGACGCCCATCCAGTACACGTTGTCGCCGGGACGAAGCTGGGTGAGGTACGCCGTCGGGGTCCAGGTGTACATCACCATCGGAAGTCCGTCGTCAGCGTTGTCCACCGCCTGAGCGAACATGGCGTCGTAGCCGGCCTTGGTCTGGGTGATGTTGTCCCAGCCGCTGAACGCGATCTGACTCTCGATGATGTCGTCGCAGGTCCAGTCCTCGGGGCATCCGAAGATGTCGGCGACGCCATTGCCGGGGACCGCATCCGTAGCGTCGAAGGCAGCCAGTGCATCGGCGTTGCGGTTCAACTCGTCCATCGTGTAGACGCCATACTCGTCGGCGAAAGACCTAGTGACCAGGAACCCCTGCAAGCCGCCTGCGATCATCTCTTCACCGACGATGGTGACGTATTCCTCCACCAACGACCCGTCGGGAAGCTCGTTCTGCAGCCACGACAGGTGGCCCGGGTACCAGCTGTTGGGCCAGTAGTCCATCTCGCCGAGCGCCATCGCGGTGTAGCCGTTGCTTGGACCGAGCTCGATGTCAGCCGGATTCGACACTTCGTATCCCAGCTCCTCAAGCAGAAGCTTGTACAGCTCCGCCTGGAAGTAGCCGCTCGACCAGTTGGCCCGGCCGGCAAGGACAGACACGCCCTCTCCAGGCAGCCCCGGCTCTTCCTCGGCCATCGGCTCCTCCTCGGCCATCGGCTCTTCCTCAGCCATGGGCTCTTCCTCGGCCATCGGCTCTTCCTCGGCCATCGGCTCTTCCTCAGCCATCGGCTCTTCGACCGCCGGAGCAGCTGGTTCGACCGTGGTCTCCTCGTCGTCGTCGCCGCATGACGCCGCGATCAGAGCGAAAGCCGCAAGCAGAGCGAGCAAGATGCTCGCGCGCTTATTCATCTTCATTGGGGTTCCCTCCTAGGGTGGGGCTTGTTGGGCCGGATTGAAGGCTAGACGGAAACGGGCCTAGGATCAACGCGACGTACGGCTCCGTCCTGACGCGCCCAATCCGCCGGCCGGCGAAGCCGTCGCCGCTCCTTCAGCACGTTCAGGCGTCTTGGGGGATCTCGTCGTAGATCTTGTTGCGGTCGAACTCGCTGAGGGTGCCGCGCGAAGTGGCGAGAATCGTCACGCCGGCCGCAAGAGCAAACACGGCGCCCGCGCCCGACACGAAGTTCGTCTCGGCAACCCGCACGATGGTCACTATCCAGCCGAGCGGAACGAGCGCCAACGCAAGCCCGATGCCGCCGACCAGGGCGCTCCATCGGTAGCGCAGGCCCTCATCGACACCGAAGACGCCAATCGCCGGCAGTGCCAGGCCCAGCGCCGCGACGCCTGCGAGGAGCGTCCAGATGCCCAGGCGGGAACCGTCCGACTCGAAGCCGTTGAAGATCACATCGCCCTTACGCTGCGCCTCCGACCGCTTCGAGGACCACTCGGCGCCAAGAACGCCCTCGTCCGCTTTGGCTTCGACCGCGGCGTTTCGCAGCTCTTCAGCACGCGCCGTGTTGCCCGCGGCCTCCTCGGCGTCGGCGGCGTCGTCGAGTTCGCGGGCCTCAAGCGCCTTGGCGCGGGCCGCATCCTGGA
>JAJDZO010000290.1 GCA_022824605.1 Acidimicrobiia bacterium | reverse complement strand
CCGTCGGAGCCGACCACCCGGACCTCCACATTGTCGATGGCCCGCCCCGACGTCGCTGAGATCGTCTCGGGGGGATCGTCGTGGCGGCACATGGTGGCGATGCCGGAGCATTCCGTGAGCCCGTAGCCCGTCACCACCACCTCGAAGCCGAGCCGGTCGCGCATGGCCTCGATCATGGGGACCGGCACGGGAGCGGCCCCGGTGACGGCCAGGCGCAGCGCCGACATGTCGAAAGTGTCGAGGTGCGGATGGTTGAGGATGCTCTGGTAGATGGCGGGCGGGCCGGGCAGCACCGACACCCGCTCGGCCGCGACTCGCGCCATCACCGAGGGCACGTCGAATACGGGATGGGGGATCATGGTCGCCCCGGTCATCAAGCAGGCCAGGATCCCGGCGTTGAGGCCGAAGGAGTGAAAGAACGGGTTGACGATCAGGTAGCGGTCGCCGTGGCGCAGACCGATCACCGAGGCCCAGTTCCGGTAGGCCCGGCAGACCGCCCCGTGGTTGAGCACCACCCCTTTGGGTCGCCCGGTGGTGCCGGAGGTGAACATCACGTGGCACGGGTCGTCCTCGGACACCTCGGCCGGCGCAGCCTCGGCGGACTGGCCTGCCGGGGCGGAGGCGACGAAATCCGAGAACCCGACCGCGCCAGCCGGAACAGGGTCGCGCAGGGCCACGATCTCTTCGATGCACGCGGGCACGCCCCCGTCGGCCGATCGCAGCAGAGCCAGATGGTCGGTTCCCAGGAAGCCGGTCGAGCAGAACAGCAGGCGCGCCCCAGCACGGTCGAGCACGAAGGCGGTCTCGTCGCCCTTGAACCGGGTGTTGACCGGCACCACCACTCCGCCCGCGACGTGCACGCCGAGCGCGGCCACGGCCCATTCCCACCAGTTCGGACCCCACAAACCCACCCGGTCACCGGGGGCCAGGCCCCACGCCGTCAACGCGGAGGCCGCCTCTGCCACCCGGTCGCGCAACTCCGCGAACGACATGCGCACTTCGCCGTCGACGAGGGCCTCGGATGCGCCGAAGAGGGCCGCGGCCTCGTCGACCAGAGCCGGGATGGTGGTCATGGGTCCCAGGCCACCAGCAGCTCCTTGGGGCCGCGGAAGGTGATGTTGGCGAAGCGCTGCAGGCTCTGACCCTCCACCAGCCTCATTGACGGGAGCCGCTCGGTGAGCACCTCCAACGCGACGACAGCCTCCAGGCGGGCCAGGCGGGCCCCGAGGCAGAAGTGGATGCCCTTGCCGAAGGAGATGTGGTTGCGGGCGTTGGGACGGTGGATGTCGAATTCGCCGGGCTCCTCGAAGATGTCGGGCTGGTGGTTGGCGGCGGCCAGGCTCATGAAGATGTTGGTGCCGGCGGGCACTTTCACGCCTGCGACCTCGGTGTCGGTGTTGGCTACCCGCCGCCAACTGGTCTGGGGCGACTCGAATCGCAGGACCTCCTCCAGAGCAGCCGGTATCAGTGTCGCGTCCGCGCAGATCTGGCGCCACTGGCTGCGGCGCGACAGCAGGCAGATCAGCGCATTCGACAGGAAGTGGCTGACGATCTCGTGCCCCGCGAACGACAGGCCGTACACGATCGACTCGACCTCTCGGTATGTGAGTTCGGCGGGATCGCGCTTGTGGACCGCCAGCAGCTCGGAGGCGAAGTCGTCGCCGGGATCGTCGACCTTGGCGGCCACCACGCTGCGGCAGTAGCGCCAGTAGGCCAGCATCTTGTGGGCGATGTCGGTCTGCTCGGCCTCCGACGGGTTGCCCCAGCTGAAGGCGAGGCGGTCCGAGCACCAGCCCTTGAGCTTCTCGTCGTCGCTCTCGGGGAAGCCGATGAAACGGAAGATCGTTTCGCCGGGCAAGGGGTGCGCGAACCTCGCCACGAAATCGGCGGGCGAGGCGGCGGCCATCATGGCGTCGACGAGATCGTGGCTGCGGCCTCGGATGTAGGGCTCGAGGATGCGCATCCGCCGGTTGGAGAAGCCCTGCTTGGTGTGGTTGCGGATCCGGCCGTGGGCGGGGGGCTGGCGGTTGGACATCACCGCCACCGGATCGAAGTCCGGCGCGCTAAGCACGGCATGGGCGGTTGCGCTCAGAGGGAACACCGGATCCTGCACGTTCTGGGATCCGAACGCTGCGGGGTCGAGGAAGATCTCGCTGATGTCCTCCATGCCGGTCACCACCAGATAGCCGAGCTCACGGGAGTAGAACACCGGCGTGTCCCGCAGCCCGTCGAGCACCGCATACGGATCGGCGACGTAGTCGGCCGCGAACGGTGTGAAGTCGTTGACCGGGCAGCCCGCCGGCGGCGCGGGCGCATCACCGGGCGCCCGGTGGTACGAAGCCTCGGTCTGCGTCACAGGCGTATGGCCTCCAACTTCCGGCGGTAGGGGGTGACATGTGACCATAACTCCCGGCTGTTCAGCCCGGCGACGGTTCCGGTTCTGTCGTAGGGCCGCGGCTGTTCAGCCCAGCCACGGGTTCGGTGCCGTCGCAGGGGCGCGTTATGGTCTGAGCCATGGCATCGACTCTCGCTTCAGCCACCCGGCGGGTGCTGGGCTCCCGGCGCAGGGGCACCCGAGACACAACCCGGCCGTCTGACAACCCCGCCGACGCTGCCCTCGTCGACGACCTCATCGAGGCCGTCGGCGCTGATCGGGTGCGAGCCGACACCGCAGCCCGCTATCTGGCCTCGCGCGACGCGTCCATCTACCGGGACGGCAACGCCGGTCCGGTCTGCTACCCCGGCTCCACCTCCGACGTGGTGGCCTGCATCAAGGTGGCGAGCCGTCACGGGCGGGCCGTGTCGCCCCGAGGGGCCGGCACCGGACTGGCCGGAGGTGCGGCACCGCTGGGTCAGCCGGTGGTGCTGTCGATGACCCGCATGGACAAGCTGCTCGAACTCGACCTCGACAACGGTGTGGCCTGGGTGCAGCCCGGCATGGTGAACCTCGACCTCACCCGGGCCCTGGCTCCCTACGGGGTCCACTACGCGCCCGACCCTTCCAGCCAGGCGGCCTGCACCATCGGCGGCAACGTGGCCAACAACTCCGGTGGCCCGCACTGCCTGGCCTACGGCGTGACCAGCGCCCATGTGCTGGCAGTGGAGGTGGTGCTTTCGGACGCCTCGGTCGTCACCCTGGGCGATCTCACCGCCGAACCGGTCGGCTATGACCTTCGAGGAGCGTTCGTCGGCTCGGAGGGAATGTGCGGTATCGCCACTGCGGTGGCTGTACGCCTTACGCCCAACCCCTCTGCCGTGCAGACGATGCTGCTCAGCTTCGGCGACGTGTCCGACGCGGCCGCCACCGTCAGCGCCATCATCGCGGCGGGGATCGTGCCGGCCGCCATCGAGATGCTCGACCAGCGCTGCGTGGTGGCGGTCGAGGATTTCGCCCAGGCCGGCTACCCCCGGGACGCGGCTGCGGTGTTGCTGGTCGAGGTGGACGGCGCCACAGGCGGAGTGGCCATCGCCAGCGAGAAGGTGGCCGCCATCGCCTGGAGCCACCAGGCCATGAATGTTCACACCGCCGCCGACGAAGCCGAGCGGGCCCGGCTGTGGAAGGGGCGCAAGAGCGCGTTCGGCGCCGTTGCCAATGTGATGCCCGACTACTACCTGCACGACACGGTTGTGCCCCGAACCCGGCTGGTGGAGGTGCTGGAGCGGATCTACGAGATCGTCGAACGCTACGACTTGATGGTGCTCAACGTCTTCCACGCCGGCGACGGCAACCTCCATCCCATCTTGGCTTACGACTCCCGGGTGCCGGGCACCGAGGAGCGGGTGCATGCTGCCGGCCGGGAGATCATCGAGATGTCGCTCGACATGGGCGGGGCGCTGTCCGGCGAGCACGGAATCGGGGTCGAGAAGCGCGATCACATGGCTCGCATGTTCAGCGAAGTGGACCTTGAACAGCAGAACCGGCTTAGAGCATCGTTCGATCCGTACTGCCGAATGAACCCCGGCAAGGTGATGCCCAGCGCTCACAGCTGCTCCGACATCGCCGCGCTGCGGGCCTCCGACGCCTCCGGCGTCTGGGGCTGACCAGAGGCCGAGCGGGAAGTCGGAGGCGAAGCGGGGTGAAGGACTTCGATGAGGCTCTCCGCGCGTTCGCAGCCGAGGTCGGCTCGGACGGGGCGGTGTGCGTGCGGGGCGGTGCGACCCGCTGGAGCCTCGGTGGTGAGCCCGCGCCGAGCACCCGTGAGGTGCAGGCCCCTGCGGGCGTTGTGGAGTTCGAACCGGCCGAGATGACGGTGCGGGTGCGGGCCGGCACGCCCGTCGCCGAACTGCATGAGAAACTGGCCGCCGCTGGCCAGCGCACCGCCCTGCCCGAGCGAGCCGGCTCCACGGTGGGCGGAGCGCTGATGGCCGGTGAGTCGAGCATCGCCCGTCTGGGCCTCGGACCGGTGCGCGACGCGCTGCTGCAAGCCCGCTATGTGTGTGCCGATGGTCGGCTGGCCAGCGCGGGCGCGGGCACGGTCAAGAATGTGAGCGGCTTCGACTTGTGCCGGTTGCTGGTCGGCTCGCTGGGCACGCTCGGGCTGGTGGGCGAGGTGCTGGTGCGCACCGTCCCCGTGGGAGAGAGCGAGCGGTGGGTGCGCGTGCGCAACGCTGATCCGGCTGAGGCACGGTCGTGTTTCACGGCCGCGTCGGTGCTGTGGGACGGCAACGACGTGTGGGCGCTGCTGAGCGGCTACGAAGTCGATGTGGACGATGACCTGGGCCGCCTGGAGGGACTGGGTGCCTGCGAGGAGGTCGCCGGTCCGCCCGAGCTGCCCGCGCACCGCTGGTCGTGCTCGCCCGCGGAGGCTGCCGCGTTCGCGTCCAGTAACGGTGCGGCTGGACCCTTCGTGGCGGAGATCGGCGTGGGGGTGGTCCATGCCAGCGAACCCCAGCTGCCCGGGCCGGTCGCACCCGGCGTGGCCGAACTCAACCGCCGCTTCAAGGAGCGTTTCGACCCCGACGGTCGCCTCAACCCCGGCCGCGATCCCCTGAGGAAGCCCTGATGCACCTCGGGTTGAACGACGACGAGCTGGTCGCCTGCGTGTCCTGCGGGCTGTGCCTGCCGCACTGCCCCACCTTCGTGATCACCGGACGTGACACCGAGTCGCCCCGAGGCCGGATCGCCCTGATGCGGGCCGTGCAGAACGAGGGCGCGCCGGTTACCGACGACGTGATCCGCTCGATGGAGACGTGCGTGCAGTGCCGGGGCTGCGAGACCGCGTGCCCCAGCGCGGTGCCCTTCGGTCATCTGATGGAGGGCACCCGGGCCGCCCTGGCCGGCGCGGGCCGGATCACCCCCCGCTGGCAGCGCTGGGCGTTGCGGATGCTGCGTCACCGACGGCTGCTGCTGGCCGGATCCACGCTGTTGGCGGCGGCCATCCGTCTGCGGCTGGTGCCCACCAGGCGCCTGGGGCTGCCTGCGAGGATGCCGCTGCGACGCCCACCACTGCGAACGTCCGGTGATGACGTGTGGCTGTTCACCGGTTGCGTGATGGACGCCTGGCAGCGTGACGTGCACCTGGCCGTGCAGCGGGTGCTGGAGGCGGCCGGGGTCGGCGTGGAGCCCACAGGTGCGGCAGCGCCGTGCTGTGGGGCTCTGCACATCCACGCCGGGCTGGAAGCAGACACGTTGGCCATGGCTCGCGAGGTGATGGCCGGGTTGTCGGGCGACGATCGTCCCATCCTGGTGGACGCAGCGGGATGCGGCGCGGCCCTCAAGGACTACGGGCATCTGCTGGGCACCGACGAGGCTCGGGCCTTCTCGGCTCGGGTGTACGACGTGCACGAGTGGCTGGCCCAACACGCCGACGAGCTGGTGTCACGGCGGCAGGCCACGCCCCTCGATGTGACGGTGGCGGTGCAGGACCCGTGCCATCTGCGTCACGTTCAGCGGACCCATCAGTCCGTCGCCGAGGTGCTGCGCCCGTTCGTCGGCAACGTCGTCACCCTCGACGACGACGGCCTGTGCTGCGGTGCGGGCGGGGCCTACTCGGTGATGGAGCCCGAGCTGTCGAGAGCGATCCGCGAGCGCAAGACCGCGGCGGTGGCGCGCTCGGGCGCGTCGGTGGTGGCCAGCGCCAACCCGGGATGCTCACTGCATCTCGCCGCGGCCGGCCTGGACGTGCGCCACCCCCTAGAGCTGGTCGACGAGGCCCTCTCGCAGACAGACCACTTGCAGGCCCACGGCCGCTAGTCCCTGACGCCACTCTGCGATACCGCTCGCCGGAGCGGTCGCCGCTGACGGTGGCCGGGGCTCCCCGCGTTCGCTGCAGTCAGGCGAACCCGAACACGGGCGGGAACACGAGCACGACCGCGGCCAGCCAGATCGCGTAGACCGGTGCGTAGGAGGTCTGCCAGCGCTCGATGGCCGCGAAGCTGCGACGCCCACTCCAGAATCTGAGGTATAGCCAGCCCGACCAGGCCAGGTTCGCCAGCAGCACCAGGTTCTCGCCTAGCGCGGCGATCCGGTTGGGGGTGGTGCCGAAGTCGGACAGGCGCACCACGATGGCGCCCAGCACCAGCAGATCGACCAGCAGAGCGGCTGCCACCAGCACCAGTTGAAGCAGGTCGAAGGGGCCGCGGCCGGAGTGAGGGTCACGGGTGGCCACCGAGTAGATCACCAATGCCAGCACCAACCCCAGCAGCACGTCGAAGAAGATCAGCAGGCCCCGGCCGATGTCGATCCCTCTGCCGGTGAGTGCCACTGCCAGCAGGAACGCCGCCAGCATGGCCGCGAACATCGGCGCGAAAAGCCGGGTGAGCGCGGGCGCGATCCGCTCCAGCACGCCTTGTCTCGACTCGGCCAGCCAGGCGGCCACCACCACCGCGCCGGCCGCGCCGCAGGGCAGCAGCCACAGACCGACGAACTCGCCGACATCGATACCGATGGCCGAGAAGATCCCGGTGGTGGACCCGGCCAGCACGCCCCCACCGAGCGCGATCAGTCCGAAGTAGATGACCCACTCGCCGGTGAAGCGCACGAAGTCCATGCGCTTGGGGTGCGACCGCCAATCTCCTCCGGCGTGAGCCAGCCCGACGACGAGCCACATCAGGATCGGCAGGTGCACGGCCGCCAGCAACTCGGTGTCGGAGGTGTCGCGGCCTGAGTCGAACGGGTAGGCGTTGACGGCTGTCGCGGGCACCGCGAACGCGACGGCCAGCCGGGCCAGTGCCGCCGCGCCGAGACGGCGCTTCCAGGCGAGGTAGGCGGTCAGGAAGGGCAGCACCAGCAGGCTGGCATTGCGAGCGTAGAACTCCCCGTCGTGTTCAAGCTGCAGCCCGAAGATCTCGGGCGCTTTGACGGCGACCGCCGCGGCGCAGGCCAGCGCACCCATGACCACGAACTCGCGGCGAGCCTCGGCACGGTCGAGCCTCTGTTCGGACCGTGCCGCAGGTGCGGCCGCGCCTGCTTTGTTGTCCGGATCGGATCCGGAACTGCCGTCGAGGGTTGCCAGCGCCTCATCGAGGGCGCCTGACCGCTTGGCCGCGATCAGGAAGGCTTCGTCGGGTTCCAGGCCGGCGTGGGCGAGCTCGGCGAGATGCTCTCGCAGGCGGCGTTCAAGCTCTTCGTCGCCGCTCCGGTGGCGCCAGTCGGCGATAAGGGCTTCGAGTCGGTCGTGGATGCTCGCAAACTAGTCGTCGCCTGGCAGCCACCGGTCGCGCCTGTGGCCGCGCATCGTGTTGAATGAGGCGATGGATGAGTTCATGCAAGCCGCGATCGAAGAGGCTCGCCAGGGTCGGGCCACCGGCGGTATTCCCATCGGGGCCGTGCTGGTGCATCGGGGTGAGATCATCGGACGGGGCCACAACCGTCGGGTGCAGATGGGTTCGGCCATCCGCCACGGCGAGACCGACGCATTGGAGAACGCCGGGCGGCGTGCGGCGAGCGTGTACCGCGACTCCGTCATGTACACCACCCTGTCGCCGTGCGCCATGTGCACCGGCGCGATCCTGCTCTACGGCATAGGCGAGGTGGTGGTAGGCGAGAACCGGACGTTCCTGGGCGAGGAGGCCCTGCTGGCCGAGCGGGGCGTGAAGGTGACCGTGCTCGACGACAAGGCGTGCGTGGCCATGATGGAGGAGTTCATCGCAGCCGAGCCCGACCTGTGGAACGAGGACATCGGCGAGGACTGATTCTCAGCACCAATAGGCGGATTTTCTGGCCGCTTCGCTCGGCCTCGAGAGCTATCGTTCGGATTGCCATGCACCGGGTGGAGAGCTATGTGTCGGGGTTCCCGGCACCGGAGGGCGGGAGCGGCGGTGGCTAGATCCTGGGCCGCTATGGAGGACTTCGAGGCCTTCCTCGACGCCGGCGGCCTGGTGGAGTCCGACGACGACATGCCCGACGCGTACCGCCAAGCGGTGTTCGCCTTCATCGAGATGCACGCCAACAGCGAGCTGATGGGCGGGCTCACCGAGCGTGACTGGATTCCCAAGACTCCGGGGCTGCGCCACAAGATGGCCGTGCTGGCCAAGACCCAGGACGAGATCGGCCACGGGCACCTGCTGTACATGGTGGCCGCCGACCTGGGCGTCAAGACCCGCGCCGAGATGCTCGAGGACCTGTTCGCGGGCCGCAGCCGGTTCCACAACGTGTTCCACTACCGGGCGGTCACCTGGGGCGATCAGGTGGCGATCGCCTTCCTGGTGGACGCGGCCGCGCTCATCAGCCAGCAGGCCGTGTTCAAGAACTGCTCCTACGGCCCGTACAAGCGCATCCTGCGGCGCATCATCACCGAGGAGGGGTTCCACATGCGCTTGGGCGAGGACCGCATGATGCGCATCGCGCAGGGCACGGCCCGCCAGCGCCAGATGTTCCAGGAGTCGCTCGACCGGTGGTTCTGGCCCGCGCTGCAGCTGTTCGGTCCCGACTCCAAGGCCGACGATCCGCTACTGCGCTGGCACATCAAATCGGAGCGCAACGAGGTGCTGCGCGACCGGTGGGTGCAGAAGTTCGTGCCGATGCTGCAGAGCTACGGTTTCACGATCCCTGCCCCCGATCTGCGCTGGGACGCCGAAGCACGCCGCTGGGATGTGGGTCCCATCGACTGGGCGCCGCTGCGGCGCACCCTCGCGCAGGGCGGTCCCGACTCGGCGCGACGCATCGGTGACGCCGCCGACAACTGGCGTCGCACCGCCTGGGTGCGAGCCGCCCTCTCCAACGCCGAAGCGACCAGCGGAAGTGATGTCTCCACTGCTGGCGGCGCGGGAGATCTTCTCGCGGTTGGTGAAGCGACCAGCGGCAACGGCCGGGGCTGATCGTGTACGTCTATGAGGTGTTCATCAAGAAGGACGGCCGCGAGGAGTTCCGCCATGCCGGCGCGTTGGAGGCGGCCACCGACGAGCTGGCGCTGGTGTTGGCCCGCGAGGGATATCTGCGCCGGGCCGAGGGGGACCGCCTGTGGGTGGTGCGCCGAGACCATGTGATCGTCGCTGACGACGACTTCGTGGGTCCCAACACCGACAAGCCCCACCGACACCATGACGGCGCCGCGGTAGCCGCCCGCCGCAAGGCGGCCAGACAGGGGCGTGAGTGAGGCCTCCGTGCCGTCCGGCGGTGTCTCGCACACTGCATGGGCGTCTCGCCGGATCGTGGTGAGGGTGCGGGAGTGAGCGAGCAGGCGGCCATCAGGGAGTTCCTGCTGGCCTTCGCCGACGACGAGCACCTGATGGGCCAGCAACACACCGAGTGGATCGGCGTCGCCCCATTCCTGGAGGAGGATCTGGCCTTCTCCAGCATCGGCCAGGACGAGCTGGGCCATGCCGCACTCCTCTACGAGCTGGTGCTCGAACTAGAGGGAATCGACGCCACCGACAACGCCGTCGACGCGGTGGCCTACTCAAGGCCGAGCCACGAATACCGGTGCTGCCATCTGGTCGAGTACACGACCCAGCACTGGGCCGAAGCCCTGGTGCGGCATTGGATCTACGACACCTTCGAGCAGATGCGCTGGCGTCTGGTAGGCGAATCGGTGCTGCCGAAGCTGGCCTTCATCGCTCGTAGGGCTCAGCGCGAGGAGTCGTTTCACGTCCAGCACGCCGACGCCATGCTGGACAAGCTCCTGGAATCTCCCGACGCTCGGGGCCGAATCATCGAAGCCTTGGAGGCCGTGGTGCCCCTGGTGCCCGGCCTGTGCGAAGGAACCGCCGGCGAGGCCTCCGCAATCGCCGACGGAGTGGTAGCTGGACCGACCGCCGATCTTCTAGAGCCGCTCCAGTCCGCTATCGACGAGCGATTCGGCTGGGCCGACTTCGACGGCCTGCCGAACGCAGCGCCCCGTGAGTCTCAGGCAGGGCGAACCCGACGGTCGCTGTGGTTCGAGCCGCTCATGGCCCGCATGCGCGAGGTGCTCGACTACGACCCTGACGCCCAGTGGTGAACCACCCTCGCGGTGGTTGCTGCTCCTGAGCGCCAGCGGCGCAGCGTGTGAGTGCTGAGGTGGGCCGGCCTGGCCGGCGACAGCTGGGGTGCCGTCGCCGACCCGACCGACTCATGTCCAGCTAGTGGCTATTCGCCGCCTTCCAGCAGCGTGACGGGGACGCGCTCCCAGCTGTTGCCGATCACGTCGACATCGGCGTTGCGCAGGTTGGTGACCGCCTCCCAGGCGATCTCGGGGCGGTAGGCGTCTTCGTCAGGGGCCGAGGCGAGGATGCCCTCGGTGGTGGCCACCTCGACCGTCTGGGCCCACAGATCGGGGTCCATCACCCCCACGCCCAGCGGCGACGGCCAGATCAGCGCGTTGATCTCGTTGAGCTGCCACGTCTGATGCGACCGGCCGAGGGTGGGCGCGTTGTCGAGCACGATGTTCACGCACTCCTCGGGGTTGTCGCGGCAGTAGATCCACCCCTGCAACGACGCTTCGACGAACTTGACCGCGGTCTCGTGGTATGCGGGGTCGTCGTCGAGTCGGTCGGCGTCGGCCCACAGCGCGTCCTGGAGCATGGCCGTGCCCACATCGTTCCAGTTGATGATGCTGAGATCCTCGGGCTGGTAGAGCTCGCCGGTGTCGGGGTTGACCGTCTCGAGCACCTGGGCGTACTCGTTGTAGATCATCGCCTGGGCGGCGTCGATCTCACCGCTGATCAACGCCAGCATGTCGAAGTTCTGCTGAACCAGCTGCACGTCGCTCGCCGGGTCGAGCCCGTTCTTGCGCAGCCCGGCCAGCAGCTCGAACTCGTTGCCGAAGCCCCAGTTGCCCACGGTGCGGCCTTCGAGGTCGGTCACCGCGGAGATGCCCGTATCGGCGAAGGCCACCTGCAGGGTGGCGCTGCGCTGGAACACCTGAGCGATGTTGGTGATGTTGGCGCCCTCCTCGCGTGGCACCAGGCCACGAGGCACCCACGACACCGCGAAGTCGGCGGCACCGGAGTCCAGCACCGAGGCGGGCACGATCTCCACTCCGCCCTCGAGGATCTCCACGTTGAGGCCGTAGTCCTCGTAGATGCCGGTGGCCACGGCTGCGTAGTAGCCCGCGAACTGCGACTGGGTGAACCACTGCAACTGCAGGGTCACGTCCACCGGTTCGGCCGGCTCGGGCTCGGCCATCGCGGCCTCGGCGGCGGCTTCGGCTTCCGCGGCAGCCGCTTCGGCCTCAGCCTGAGCGGCCGCGGCGTCGTCGGCGTCGGCTTGGGCTGCGGCGGCCTCGGCGCTGGCTGCTTCCAGTTGTGCTTCCAGCTCGGCGACGACCTCGGGGTCTATCGCGCCCTCGGCTTCGGCCATGGCCGCGGCCAGCTCTGCCTCGGCCTCCGCTGCTCGGGCGGCGGCGGCTTCGGCCTCGGCGGCCGCGTCGTCGGCTTCTGCCTGAGCGGCGGCCGCGTCGGCCTCCGCTGCGGCTGCAGCCGCTTCCGCGGCGGCTGTGTCGGCCGCCGAGGTGTCAGCGACCGTCGGCTCGTCGTCGTCACCGCAGGCGGCGGCGATCAGGCCTAAGGCCACAAACGGCACCAGCACACGGATCAACTTGCCTCTTGTTTTCATTGGGTTCCCTCCCGGGGTTGCTTGTCTCTGATGAGATTCTGCTGCCAGCGTCACGCTGAGGTCCTAGCAACGAAGTACCAGGGCATAACGACGCGCTCGATCAACACCGCCAGAGCGTAGAGGCCAATTCCCACCAGCGAACCTGCCAGCACCGCGGCCCAGGCGTCGTCGTAGCGGGTGAGCCCGGCCGAGTTGGTGATGACGTTGCCCAACGCATCCTGGCGGCCGCCGAAGTACTCGGCCACGATGGCCGCGATCACCGCCAGCGACGTGGCCAGCTTCAGCGCGGTGAAGAAGAACGGCATGGCGTTGGGGATGCGCACCTCTCGCATGATCCGCCACTTGTGAGCGCCGTATGACTCCATCAGCTCGATCTGGCTCGACTCCACCTGGGTGAGGCCGCGCGCGGTGTTGATGAACACCGGGAAGAACACCAGCACCACCACCACGGCCTGGTTGGAGCGGGGCGACAGGATCCCGAACCAGGCGTTGAAGATCGGGGCCAGCGCAATGATCGGCACGGCATTGACGGCGACGGCCAGGGGAGTGAGCGTCTCGTTGGCGGCCCGGAAGGCGGTGACCAGCAACGCGAAGGCAGCCCCCACCGCCACTCCGGCCAGCAGCCCGGTCACGATGATGAAGCCGGTCACTGCAGTGGCGGTCACGATGGCGTCGAAGTTCTCGACGAGCGCTCCGGCGATGTCCGACGGCGGCGGGAGCACGAATCCGTCGGGGCGGATCACGGCCAGAACGGCCTCCCAGCCGCCGAAGATGACCACCGCAGCCACCACCGGCGGCAGCCACGACCGCAGCAGCGTCCTGGCGGCGGTCATTGCGGTTCCGGCTCTCGGGTCGTGGCTGCGCGGAGGGCGGTCACGGTCGCTCGCCTCCTCGCAGCGCGTCCCGCACCGCGGTCACGTTGGCGAAGAATGCCGGGTCGTCGCGGGTCGACTCGTCGCGCGGCCCCAGATCGTTGTCGATCACCGCCGCGATCTTGCCGGGGCGGGGCGACATCACGACCACCTTGGTCGACAGGAACACCGCCTCGGGGATGGAGTGCGTGACGAACACGACCGTGATGCGGGTCTCTGACCAGATGCGCAGCAGTTCGGTCTGCATGTGCTCGCGGGTCATCTCGTCGAGCGCGCCGAACGGTTCGTCCATCAGCAGCAGCTGCGGCTCGAACGACATGGCCCGGGCGATGGCGATGCGCTGTTGCATTCCCCCGGAGAGCTCGGCGGGATGATGGCGGGCGAACTCGGTGAGCTTGACCAACTCGAGCATCTCCGCCGAGCGGCGGCGGCGGTCGGCTGCCTTCCAGCCCATCAGCTCGAGGGGCAGCTCGATGTTGCGCGACACGTTGCGCCAGTCGAACAGACCGGCCCGTTGGAACACCATCGAGTAGTCGCGGTCGAGGCGGGCGGCGTCGGCGGTCTTGCCGTTGACGAGCACGGTTCCCTCGCTGGTGTCCACCAGAGCCGCGATGAGGCGCAGCAGCGTGCTCTTGCCGCAGCCGGAGGGCCCGATGAGGGTTATGAAGTCGCCTTGATCGATACGAAGGTCGATGTCTTCGAGGGCCTTCACCTCGTTGTGGCGTCCGGGATTGAACACCTTCGACGCGCCCCGGATCTCAACGGCTGCCGGCGGCGTGACGGCCGAGGTCTCTGCGTCGTTCATGTCACCGTCTCCCGGCCCTTGCGCCCGACCAGTGCGTACTCGATCGATGAGATCACCGCGAACACGAATATCCCCAATGCGGCCGCGCCGAGCACGGCCACGTACAGGCGCTCAGGGCCGGTGGTGTAGCGCTGGGCCTCCAGCAGCACTCGCCGACCGAGCCCGCCCTTCACTCCCGCGGAAATCTCGCCGACGATGGCGCCCACCACGCTGGCCGTGGCCGCGATCTTGAACGCCGCGAACAGGTAGGGCAGCGAGGCCGGCAGCCGCAGACGCCACAGGGTCTGACCCCAGCGGGCCGCATAGGAGTCCATCAGCTCGAGGTTCTCGACACGGGGCGACTGCAGCCCCCGCAGACCGTTGATCGTGACCGGGAAGAACGTCAGGTAGGTGGCGATGATCGACACCGACATCCAGTCCTGCCACTCGAAGGGCAGGAAGTCGAAGCTCTTGCGGCCCCAGATCACGATGATCGGCGCGATGGCGATGAGGGGGATGGTCTGGCTGGCGATCACATGGGGAACCAGGGCCCGCTCCAGGCGCTGCGACGTGGTGAGCACTACCGCGATGCTCAACCCCACGATCACGCCGATGGCGAAGCCCACCGCGGCCTCGCGCAGGGTGAAGGCCGCCTCCTTGCCGACAATCGACCAGAACGCCTCGTTGGTGCCTCTCGGCTCCGCGAAGATCCCCGAGACGATGTCGAGCACGGGAGGCATCTTCAGGTCGTCGGAACCGGGCAGGATCGAACCGATGACCGGCCAGTCGGACTGTGCGTCGTCGATGGCGGTGCCCACCTGCTTGTACAGGCTGTAGGCCACCGCCAGCAGGCAGATGAAGACAGCCAGAACCACCACCTGCCGGCCGGTTCTGCGCATCCGCTCACGGCGCAGCTCGCGGGCGGCTCTCAGGCGGAGCCGCTGCTCGAAGACGATGGGATCGTCGAGCGCCTCGGCTGAGTCCTGGCCGGCCGAGTCGGCCATGGCGTCGGTGGGTGCCCCGACCTCGGTGCTCACGGCTCGGCGATCAGTTCTGGAGTGCCGGGATGATCCGCTGGCCGTAGGCGTTGAGCGTCTCGTCCTTGGAGTCGTGCATCAGGTAGATGGCGAACTGGTCGACGCCGAGGTCGCGCAGTTCCTGCAGGCGGGCTATGTGGTTGTCGGCGTCGCCGAGGATGCAGAAGCGGTCGATCACATCGTCGGGCACGAAGTCGGTGTGTACGTTTCCTGCCTTGCCGTGCTCGGCGTAGTCGTATCCCTCCCGGCCGGCGATGTAGTCGGTGAGGGCCTGCGGCACGCCGCTGCCGGTGTCGCCGTAGCGGTCCACCAGGTCGGCCACATGGTTGCCGACCATGCCGCCGAACCAGCGGACCTGGTCGCGCTGGTGGGCCAGGTCGTCGCCCACGTAGGCGGGGGCGGCCACGCACATGTACAAGTCGTCGGGGTTGCGGCCCGCGTCGGCGGCGGCTTGACGGACCGCTGCGATGGTCCACTGCGCGAGCTGGGGGTCGGCGAGCTGCAGGATGAACCCGTCGGCCTGCTCGCCGCAGAGTTGCAGGGCCCGCGGGCCGTAGGCGGCCATCCAGATGTCGAGGCGGCTGCCGGTCGACCAGGCGAACTGCTGGCGGGTGCCGTTGTAGTCGACCTCGTGGCCTTCGGCGAGGCCCTTGATGACCTTCATCGACTCGCTCAGGGTGGCCAGGCTGGTGGGGGTGTGGCCCAGCACCCGCATGGCGGAGTCGCCCCGGCCGATGCCGCACACGGTGCGGTTGCCGAACATGTCGTTGAGGGTGGCGAACAGCGACGCGGTGACGGTCCAGTTGCGGGTGCCGGGGTTGGTGACCATCGGTCCGACCGTCATGCGGTTGGTGGCCGACAGCATCTGGCTGTAGATGACGTAGGGCTCCTGCCACAGCACATGGCTGTCGAAGGTCCACCCGTAGGAGAACCCGTGAGTCTCCGCGGTCCGGGCCAGGTCCACCACCCGCCAGGCGGGAGGATCGGTCTGCAGCACGACTCCGAAATCCACTGGGCCTCCTAACGGTTGGTCTGTGTGCCCGTCACGGCGCTCGTGCTCAGCGGTTGCGAGGGAACCCGAGGTCGACGGTGCTGTCGGCCGGGTCGGGCCAGCGGGCGGTGATCGCCTTGGCCTTCGTGAAGAAGTGGATGCCTTCGGGGCCGTACATGTGGGTGTCGCCGAACAGCGAGTTCTTCCAACCGCCGAAGGAGTGGTAGCCGACCGGCACGGGGATGGGGACGTTGACCCCGACCATGCCGGCGTCGGCGTCGAGCTGGAACTGCCGGGCCGCTCCACCGTCGCGGGTGAAGATGGCCGCGCCGTTGCCCCACGGGTTGTTCTCGATCAGCTCGACCGCCTGGTGGTAGCTGTCGGAGCGCACCACGCACAGCACCGGACCGAAGATCTCGTCTCGGTACACCGACATGTCGGGTGTGACGTTGTCGAGCAGCGACACTCCGAGGAAGAAGCCGTCGCCCTCGAAGGCCGCGTCGCGGCCGTCGACCACCACGGTGGCGCCCTCGTCGCCGCCGGCGCCCACATAGCCGGCCACCCGGTCGCGGTGCTCGCGGGTGATCAGCGGGCCCATCTCGGAGTCGGGATCGTCGCCGGGGCCGATGCGGAGCTTGTCCATGCGCACCTTGATGGCGTCGACGAGCGGGTCGCCGGCGTCGCCCACGGCCACCACCACCGACACGGCCATGCAGCGCTCACCGGCTGAGCCGTAGGCCGCGGAGACGGCTGCGTCGGCCGCGAGGTCGATGTCGGCGTCGGGCAGCACCACCATGTGGTTCTTGGCTCCGCCGAGGGCCTGGACCCGCTTGCCGGCGGTGGAGCCGGTCTCGTACACGTAGCGGGCGATCGGGGTGGATCCCACGAAGCTGACTGCGGCCACGTCGGGGTGGGTCAGCAGCCGGTCGACGGCCACCTTGTCTCCGTTGACGAGGTTGAGCACGCCCGGCGGGAAGCCGGCCTCTGCGAACAGTTCGGCCACCAGCCGCGGCGCGGAGGGATCCCGCTCCGACGGCTTCAGCACGAAGGTGTTGCCGCAGGCCACCGCGTTGGGGATCATCCACAGCGGCACCATGGCCGGGAAGTTGAACGGGGTGATCCCGGCCACCACGCCCAACGGCTGGCGCACGGTGTACACGTCGATGCCACTCGACGCCTGAGAGTTGAAGCTTCCCTTGAGCAGGTCGGCCAGCCCGCACGCATACTCGATGTTCTCCAGACCCCGAGCCACCTCTCCGAGCGCGTCCGAGCGCACCTTGCCGTGCTCCGCGGTCAGCCGGGCTGCGATCTCCTCGGAGTTGGCTTCCACCAGGTTGCGGAAGGTGAGCATCAGCTTCGTGCGGGCCGCCAGCGACGTGTGGCGCCAGTCCTCGAAGGCGGCCTTGGCCGAAGCCACCGCGGCATCGACTTCGGCCACGCTGGCCAGCCCCACCTCAGCGGTCTGCTCGCCGGTGGCCGGATTGAACACCGGATGAGCCCGGCCCGACCCCGCCGGCAAGGCCGCCCCGTCAACAAAGTGATCAATCGTCTCCATGTGTTCCCTCCTGAGCGCTTCCGCGGTCTGGTCGATATAGCAGGTTGGTGCCTATGTGCCGAACACAGCGTTGAGCGTGCATGCAAAGCCCTCGAGCACGTCGCCGCCGTCGAGGGTGTCGCCCCGGGCGAGTGTGGCGACAGCTTGGCCGGGCCGGTGAACGTCAACGGTGCGGTCGTTGGGGTGGACCACCCACACGAGGCGCACGCCGTGGTTGATCCACATTCGGGCCTTGTTGTGAATCTCCCGTCGGCTGTCCGAGGGGGAGCGGATCTCCACCACTAGTTCGGGGATCACCTCGGCGTATCCGGGTATGTCGGCATCAAGGGGCATGGAGTGGGCTGAGAAGAAGGCGATGTCGGGTTCGCGCACCGTGTCGGGGTCGCGTTCGAGCCACACGCCCGAGTCGGACCCAACCAGCGTTCCCAGTCGCCGTGACTCCACATGGTTGAACAGTGTGGCCGCGAGTCGGACCGCGATCTTGCCGTGGCGGATTCCAGCAGACATGGTCTCGTGCAGCACCCCTCGGATCAATTCGCCCCGCACGCCCTCGCCGTGCAGGCGCAGCAGGTCATCAGCAGTCAGCAGCTTGGTAGCGGCGGTCTCAACAACAGTCATGCCCGTCTCCTTGGCCCACACCACTCTAGGACCCTGCCCCAGCGCATTGTCAACGGCTCTGCACGATGCGATCGGTGGCTCCGCATCCCCTGTCGGCGGTGAGGACCGGTGCAGCGAGCTCCCAACCAGCCACCCCAACCAGCCCACCGGTGGATTCAGGCTTAGAGACAGGGTGATCGACGCCGCCGAAGGATGCAGACGGCTGGCTGCGCTGTGCGACCTCGTCACGCAAGAGGAGACTGTCGCCGCTCAGCGTGGCTTGACACCGGTGTCGAACGCATCGCCGGCCATCTCGGCGTACAAGCGAAGGCCATTCTCATCCGAGATCAGCGCGGTCGCTGGGCGAGCGGCGCACCCGACAGAACGCTTCGCTTCAGCTGGCGGGTGGTCATGGCGCCACCGGCGCTGATCGACTACATCGTCGCTCACGAGCTCGCTCACCTGCGAGCGCGCGGCCACACCGCCGAATACTGGGCGGTGGTCGCACAGGCGATACCGGACTACAAGGCGCGGCGCACGCGCCTGCGTGAGGTTGGACCGCGGCTGCGTCTCTGAGTCTGGGCGGATGCAGCCACTGCCGTGGGCGGCCGCCGCCTCTGAGCGCCGGCGGTGGCGGCTAGATGAGGTACTGGCTCAGGCCTCTTGGGAGGTACTGGCCGTCGCCGGGGCGGCCCAGGTACTGGCCGTCGTCGATGAGCTTGCGGCCCCGTGAGAACACCGTGTCGACATGGCCGGTCACGTTGACGCCCTCGTAGGCGGAGTGGTCCATGTTCATGTGGTGGTTGTCCACGCTGATGGTCCACTGCTTGTTGGGGTGGTAGATCACGATGTCGGCGTCGGATCCGGCCGCGATGATCCCCTTGCGGGGGTAGAGGCCCATCATGCGAGCCGGGGTGGTGGCGCACAGCTCCACCCAGCGGGCCAGGCCGATCTCGCCGGTGACCACGCCCTGGTAGATCATGTCCATGCGGTGCTCCACACCGCCGATGCCGTTGGGGATGGCCCGGAAGTCACCGATGCCCAACTCCTTCTGCTCCTTCATGCAGAACGGGCAGTGATCGGTGGACACCACGGCCAAGTCGTTGGTGCGCAGCCCCCGCCACAGATCGTCCTGATGGCCCTCGGCCCGGGAGCGCAACGGCGTGGAGCACACGTAGGCGGCGCCCTCGAAGCCGGGACGGTCCAGGTGCTCCTCCAGACTGAAATGCAGGTACTGCGGGCACGTCTCGGCGAACACGTTCATGCCGGTGTTGCGGGCCATGGCCACCTGCTCGAGGGCCTCGGACGCCGACAAGTGCACGATGTACAGCGGCGACGCCCCCACCCTGGCCAACTGGATGGCCCGATGGGTGGCCTCGGACTCCAACTCCTTGCGGCGCACATAGCCGTGGTTGACCGGGCTGGTCTCGCCCCGCTCGAAAGCCTGCTCGGCCAGCACGTCGATGGCCAGACCGTTCTCGGCGTGCATCATGATCAGCCCGCCATTGCCGGCGGCCTGCTGCATGGCCCGCAGGATCTGGCCGTCGTCGGCGAGGAACACGCCCGGATAGGCCATGAACAGCTTGAAGCTGGTGATGCCCTCGTTGACCAGCAGGTCCATCTCTTTGAGCGAGTCGTTGTCGACGCCGCCGATCACCATGTGGAAGCCGTAATCGACGGCACAGTTGCCCTCGGCCTTGGCCATCCAGGCGTCGAGGCATTCCCTGACGTTCTCGCCGATCTTTTGCACCGCGAAGTCGACGATGGTGGTGGTGCCGCCCCAGGCCGCCGCTCGGGTGCCCGTCTCGAAGGTGTCGGAGGCGAACGTGCCGCCGAAGGGCAGCTCCATGTGGGTGTGTACGTCCACCCCGCCGGGCACCACCAGCCTGCCGGTGGCGTCGATGACCTCTGCGCTCTGCTCGGCCGCGGCCGCGATGGTGCTGCCAGGGCTCAGCACCGCGGCGATCTGCTCGCCGTCGATCAGCACCTCGGCCGCATCCGCGCCGGTCGGGCTTACGACCGTTCCGCCCTTGATCAGTGTGGTCATCTTCGTCTCCTTGGTGTCTGATTCGGCTGTGTTGCGGCGGGGATCCGCCGGTCGGTTCGGGCTCGGATCAGGGGGCGGTCAGCGAGCCGTAGGCGTCGGGGCGGCGGTCCCGGTAGAAGGCCCACTGGGAGCGGACCTCGTCGATCTGTTCGAGGTCGAGGTCGCGCACCACCAACTCCTCGTTGCGGTCCGACGCGGTGCCGTCCACGAACTGGCCCCTCGGGTTGGCGAAATAGGACGTGCCGTAGAAGTCGTTGTCGCCGAGCGGCTCGATCCCCACACGGTTGATCGCTCCGACGAAATACATGTTGGCCACCGCCGCTGATGTCTGCTCAAGCTGCCAGAGATAGGCGGAGAGTCCCCGGCTGGTGGCCGACGGGTTGAACACGATCTCCGCGCCGGCCAGGCCCAGCGCCCGCCAGCCCTCGGGGAAGTGACGGTCGTAGCAGATGTACACCCCGACGGTGCCCACCGCGGTCTCGAACACCGGGTAGCCGAGGTTGCCGGGACGGAAATAGAACTTCTCCCAGAACCCCTTCACCTGGGGGATGTGGGTCTTGCGGTACTTGCCGAGATAGGTGCCGTCGGCGTCGATCACCGCGGCCGTGTTGTACAGGAAGCCCGCCTTCTCCCGCTCGTACATGGGCAGCACCAGCACCATCTCGTGCTTGGCGGCCAGTTCGCTGAACCGCTTGGTGGTGGGTCCGTCGGGGATGGCCTCCGCGTAGGAGTAGAAGTCGGCGTCTTGAACCTGACAGAAGTAGGGGCCGTAGAACAGCTCCTGGAAGCACATGACCCTGACGCCCGCCGAGGCCGCCTCAGCCACATACTTCTCGTGCAGTTCGATCATCGACTCCTTGTCGCCCGTCCATGCCACCTGGACGATGGCTGAAGTGACCGTTCGTGCCATAAGTGTCCTCTCTGGTCTCCTCGGGTGCCCGCCCGCCTCAATGAGAAGGCGCGATCTTAGCGAACCTCGCGCCGGCGTCAATGGTGAGAACTGAGGCGAGAGGAGATCACTCCGGTGTCGAATCCGGCCAGGTGCAGACCGCCGTGGAAGCGGGCGTGCTCGATCTTCAGGCACCGGTCCATCACCACATCGAGTCCGGCTGCGGCGCAGCGGCGGGCCGCCTCTGCGTTCCACAGGCCGAGCTGTGCCCAGAACACCGACGCTCCCGCCTCCACAGCCTCATCGGCCACCGACGGCAGATCCTCGGCGCGGCGGAACACATCCACGATGTCGGGCGTGACCGGCAGATCGGCCAGCGACGCATACACCCGGCGGCCGAGGATCTCACCGCCGGCGGCCCGCGGGTTCACCGGGTACACGTCGTAATCGGCCGACGACGACAGCAGGTAGGTCAACACGAAATAGCTGGCCCTCGCCTGGTTCGCCGAGGCCCCCACCACGGCCACCGAGCGCGACCGGTCGAGGATGCGGCGGCGCTCCAGTGCGCTCGGCGGCGTCCAACCCTCCACGGCCGGATGCTCAGGCATCGGGATCCTTGGTCGCGGCGCTCAGGGCCTGGTCGAGGTCCCAGATGATGTCCTCGACATCCTCAAGGCCCACCGAAATGCGCACCATGTCCGGCGACACGCCCCCCGCCTCCAGTTCGGCGTCGGAGAGCTGCTGATGGGTGGTGGACGCCGGGTGGATCACCAGCGTCTTGGCGTCGCCCACGTTGGCCAGATGCGACACCATCTGCAGCGACTCGATGAAACGGGCGCCGGCGGCGCGACCGCCCACCACCCCGAACGTGAAAACTGCCCCCGGCCCCTTGGGCAGGTAGCGGCAGGCCAGGTCGTGCTGAGGATGGTCGGGAAGCCCGGCCCACAGCACCCACGCCACCCGGTCATCCGCGTTGAGCCACTCGGCCACGGCACGGGCGTTGGCGACATGGCCGTCCATGCGCAGCGGCAGCGTCTCGATCCCCTGCAACAGCAGAAAGGCGTTGAACGGCGACAGGCAGGCGCCCACATCGCGCAGCTGCTCGGCTCGCACCTTCGTGCAGAAGGCGTACTCGCCGAAGTTGTCCCACCAGCGCAGCTCGTTGTAGCTGGGAACCTGCTCGGTCATGTGGGGAAATCGGCCCGAGTCCCAGTCGAAGCGGCCCGCCTCCACGATCACGCCGCCGATGGACGTGCCGTGGCCGCCGAGGAACTTGGTGGCCGAATGCAAGGCGATGTCGGCGCCGTAGTCGAGGGGGCGGCACAGGTACGGCGTGGCGAAAGTCGAGTCCACCGCCAGCGGCAGGCGGTGGGCCTGGGCCACATCGGCCAGCGCGGCGAGGTCGGCCACCGCGCCGGAGGGGTTGGCGATGATCTCGGTGTACAGCAGCTTCGTGTTGGGCCGCACCGCCGCGGCGAACGCCTCGGGGTCGGTGCCGTCCACGAACGTGGTGTCGATCCCCAGCCGTCGCAACGTGACGTCGAGCAGCGTGTAGGTGCCGCCGTAGAGCCCGGCCGCGGCCACGATGTGGTCTCCAGAAGCTGCCAGCGCGGTGGCGGTCAGGAACTCGGCCGCCTGGCCGCTGGCGGTGGCCACCGCACCGATGCCACCCTCGAGGCTGGCCATGCGCTCCTCGAACGCCGCGTTCGTCGGATTCGAGATGCGGGTGTAGATGGTGCCGTACTTCTGCAGCGCGAACAGGTCGGCGGCATCGGCGGTGTCCTCGAACACGAAGCTCGTGGACTGGTAGATGGGTACCGCTCGGGCGCCGGTGGTGGGGTCGGGTTGGCCGCCGGCGTGCAATGCTCGGGTGCGGAATCCCCACTGCCGGTCGTCCATGCACCGACGATATCCATCGCGGACTCATCGCACCCCCGGCCGGCGGGTCGCGTTGTTCCGGCTGGCGGGTCGCGTTGTTCCGGCCGGCGGGTCCTGTCGTCGAGTCATATGACCGACACGGGCTTCGCCCTACTCGTCGGTCATTTGACTCGCCGCCACCCGCCGGCCTGGGTTGTCGCCACCGGCTGGCCTGGGTTGTCGCGCGTTGGGTTGCCGTGCGTTTTTGTGTTCTGGGGGGAGGGATGGGCGCTGTACGGTTTGTTTTGTGGGTTCGTTCAGTCGGGAGACGGTGGCCTTTGATTCGTCTGATGCGTCGGCGGTGGTGCTGGTTATGCGGGCTCTGGCGGGGCGAGGGGACGGGTTGGGCTGGATCAACATTGGGCCTGGGCTGCGGGATGACCAGATCGATCAGCTGCCGACACCCTCGGCGCTGGGTCGATGGTTCTCTGGGCGGGGGCCGGCGGTGCCTATGGCTACTTGGACTCCGCCTCAGGGAGATGGAGTCGGTTCTTTGCCCACGATCGGAGTGGAGCACGGCGCGGGACCCAAGGCCCTCGACCGGCTGCGGGAGGCGGGGGCTCCGCTGCCGACGGGCTGGCGCAAGGTTCAGGACCACGCCAAGAACGGGATCGTCGTGCAGCCGGCGGCGCAGGCATCCCATGACGAGGTGCTGCGTTGGCTGCTGTCGGTGTGCTGGTCACTGTGCCCCATCGACATCGACGACCACTGGTTGGCCGAGATCCACCGCCCAGCGTGAGCTACCGCCGTAGTTCGCCCGGGATTGCGGGCCGTTGGGGTTTCTGGGCCTCGCTCGGGTCGTTCCCTACGAGTTGACCACTGCTTCCACGATTAGGTCGATTACTGCCTGAGCGTCGGCGTCCCATACGACGTCGTGGGCTGGTGGGGCCGGTGCTGCGGCGATGGCGGCTGCCGGGCGCACGTCGGTGACGGTCATGCCCCGGGTGTGCTCGCCGTGCAGCTCCACCGCCACCGGATGGCTTGAACTGCGGAACAGGTGAGGATGGGTGACCGCGATGATGGCGGTGGCGTCATGCACCGGGGCCGCGTCCAGGCCGTACTCGCGGCATCGGTCGTAGGCGTAGTCCAGGAGGCCGGCCGCGAAGTCGGCTGCCGGAGTGCCGGCTGAGCGCATTCTGGCTGCTTCGTCGCCGCCCAGCAGGACCTTGTGGGTGACGTCGAGGCCGACCATGGTGATCGGCGCGGCCTCGCGGAAGACGATGGCGGCCGCCTCGGGATCGGCCCACACGTTGAACTCGGCCACCGGGGTGACGTTGCCGGCGTGGGCGCCTCCGCCCATGATGGTTAGGCCCCCCAGGCGGCTGCGCAGGTCGGGGTCATGCCGCAGCGCGAGCGCCACGTTGGTCAGCGGGCCCACCGCCACCAGATGCAGGTCGTCGACGGAGCGGGCCGTGTCGCAGAGGAACGCCACGGCGTCCTCAGAGTCCACGGACCTGGTGAGCCCGGGCAGGGTCACGTCGCCCAGGCCGGTGGCTCCGTGGATGCGGGCCGCGTCCATGGTCGGTGCGATCAGCGGGCGGGCCGCGCCCCGGTGCACGGGCACGTCCAGGCCGGCGATCTGCGCGGTTGCCAGCGCGTTGTGGGTGGTGTGCTCGATGCCGACGTTGCCGTTGACGGTGGTGATGCCGACCAGTTCGCCGAAGTGGGCGGCGGTGAGGATGGCGATGGCGTCGTCCAGTCCCGGATCGCAGTCCAGCACGATCCTCGGTCGCGGTGACATCGTGTCAGAGGTCATCAACCGAGCCTAGAGGCCGTGCTCCGCAAGCCGAGCGACTAGGGGGCAGAGTGCGTGCACTGGATGGCCGCTCCCTCCTTGTCGCTGAGCGCCCCGGAGACTGAACGCTTGGGGGGGGATTTAGGTGTGCAGCCGGTGCTCGACTTCGGCTCTCGTTGGCAGGGAGGGTTGGGCGCCGTGACGCAGGGTGGCGGCCGTGCCCACCCTTACGGCCCATTCGGCGGCCTCCACGAGGTCGGCGCCGTCCACGAGCGCATCGGCGAGCGCGCCGCAGAAGGCGTCTCCGGCTGCGGTGGTGTCCACCGGCACGACCGCCGGCGCAGGCACATGGGTGGCCTCCGCGGGCGTGACGACCATCGCGCCCGCGGCGCCCAGAGTGACTACCGCGGCCGCGACGGGCAGGCCCCGGGCCAGCGCCACTGCCGTTTCGGGATCCACTTCTCCGATGGGAGACAGCCCCGCGTGTCTGGCCATGGTGGCCAGTTCGGTCTGGTTGGGCACGATCACGTCCACGCGGTCGAGCAGTTCGGGCGGCAGCACGGCGGCGGGCGCGGGAGCGGGGTTGAGCACGACGGTGCCGCGGGCGCAGCGAGCCGCCGCCGCTGCCGCCTCGACGGGCACCTCCAGACCGAGCAGCACTACTTCAGCGGCGGCCAGGTCGTCGGCCGCGCCTTCCACATCGGCAGAGGTGACCCGGCTGTTGGCGCCGGGACTCACCACGATGGCGTTGTCGCCGTCGGCACCTACCGCGATGAGGGCGGTACCGCTTGGAGTTTCCTGCGTGGTCAGCAGGCAGGTGGTGTCGACTCCAGCCGAGTCGATGGCGGCGCGCAGCATGGCGCCTGCCTCGTCGTTGCCGACCCGTCCGATCATGGCCACCCGACGGCCCAGGCGGGAGGCGGCCACAGCCTGGTTGGCGCCCTTGCCGCCGGGGATGCGCCGAAGGTCGCCACCGAGGACGGTCTCGCCCGCCACCGGGATCCTCGCCACTTCCACCACGAGGTCGAGGTTGGCGCTGCCCACGACCGCAATCTCGGGCCTCGCCATCAGGTCGTTGGCCATCCCCGAAGCGTAAGTGGTAGAGCGAATTAGCCGAGAAAATCCATCCTTTGCGTCGATACGCGGCGGCGGATCCGGGCCCTGCCGGCTATCGAGTCAGCCGTCGGCGGAACCGATGAAGGGAACCTCGAAGGTGCCGTCGATGACTTCCTGCAGACGGGTCTCGTACAGGTCCATCGCCTCGGCGGAGACAGTGCCCGCGCTGTAGTCAGGATTCATCTGCACCTCGAAGCCGCCGTCGCTCATCAGCACGTCGTAGAAGGGCTGGTAGGCGTCCGCCGCGATGTCGCTGACCATCTGGCGGTAGGTCTCGCCGATCTGCCAAGACATCGACGCCACCACGTTGTCGGGAGCCAGCGACGACTCGTCGTACACGTAGCCGAAAGCCGACAGCCCCTGTTCGCGGGCCGCTTGGATCATGCCGAAGGATCCGGCGTTGCCGCAGGCCACGAACACGTCGGCACCCTGCTCTGCTTGGGCCGCGGTGGCTTCCTTGCCCAGCGCGGCGTCTACCCACGACCCGAGGAACGCGTCCAGACGGGTGGCGTCGGGCCGGACCTCCTGGGCGCCCAGCAGGAATGCCTCGACCGTGGCCCGGCAGACCGGGATGTCGTAGCCCGCGTTGGCGCCGATTATCCCCGACTCCGTGATGCCGCCCGCGAGGATGCCTGACAGGTACGCGGGCTCGTGCATCGGCATGAAGTAGTCGGCAATGTTGGGGCCCTCGACTCCGCAGAATCCGCCGCAGGAGCCCTGCCAGGCGAACTTGACGTCGGGATAGTCGGGCGCCATCTCGTGGATGGGTGCGCCGTAGTCGAAGGAGTGGCCGATGACTAGCTGCACACCCTCCTCCGCAAATCCACTCATCACGCGGGTGGCGCCCTGGGCGTCGAAAGGAGCGTCATCGACGACCTGCAGGTCGATCAGGCCCTCGGACTCCAGCTGCTTGACGCCCTCATAGGCGGCCTGACACCACGACAGGTCGTTGAGCGCGCACGGCAACAGGATGGCCACGCTCACCTTGTCGGCGACGGGTTCCTCGGCTGCCGGCTCGTCAGTTCCAGAATCCTCGGCTGCTGGCTCTTCGGTTGCGGGCTCGGGTTCCGGATCCTCTGCCGCGGGTTCTTCGGCGGCGGGCTCCTCGGCCGCGGCCGCCGTGGTGGGCTCGGGCGCCGCCTCGCTATCGGACTCGTCGTCGCCGCACGCCGAAGCGAGCAACACGAACACGGCCAGTAGAGCGACAATACGTCGTTTGGTCATTGAACTCCCCCTAAAGCTCGACACATCACCGCCCGCACCATACACCCGCCCGCCACAGTGGCGGTATCCGGCTAGGAGGACCTAGCGCCCCTGATATAGGGGACGCCCAGCGCCTCTGGCTGGGCGTCGTCACGGGCCCGAGCCGTGGCCACGACCACCACCACGATCGTCACCAGATAGGGCAGCGCCTGGAAGAACTCGAAGGGAACGTCGCTCTCGATCCCGCCGCTGGCGGACTGGATCCTGAGTTGGAGCGCGTCGGTGAATCCGAACAGGAAGGCGCCGGCTGCCACCCGCAGCGGGCTCCAACGGCCGAAGATCACCAGGGCGATGGCCACCCAGCCCCGGCCGGCGGTCACGTTCTGGGTGAACAGCCCGAGCTGGCCGACCACCAGCACAGCCCCGCCGAGGCCGGCCATCGCTCCCGAGGCCAGGATGGCAGCCGCCCGGACACGATCGACATTGATGCCGGCGGCATCGGCCGCGCCCGGACGATCGCCCGCGGCCCGCACGGCCAGCCCGAACCGGGTGTGCTTCAGAACCCACCACACGCCAACGATGAGAACGACCGCGAGGTACACCAGCGGGCTCTGGTCGAAGACCACGCTGCCCATCCCGGGGATGGCGCCCAGCAGCGGGATCTCCAGCTTCGCCATCGGGTCGAAGCGCTCAGGTGCGGTCACCCCGAAGAGCCTCACGTGCAGGAAGCTCGTGAGTCCCGACGCCAGCAGCACCAGCGCGATTCCGTTGATCACCTGCTCGGTCTTCAGGGTCACGCTGAACAGCGCCATCAGTACACCGATGAACATCCCGCCTCCGACCCCGGCCGCGACGCCCAGCCAAGGTTGGCCGCTGTAATGGGTGGCCAGGAACGCGGCGTACGCGCCCGAGAGCATCATTCCCTCCAGGCTCAGGTTCAGCACTCCCGCCCGCTGGCACAGCGACTCGCCCACCGCAGCCAGCCCGGTGGGCACAGCCAAGCGGATGGAGGCGTTGAGCAGCGGGATGATGGCCGCCGCCCCGAACACAGCCCCCCAGTTCATGCGGAATCCCCGGCCGGTTCGACGGGAGCGCTCATCGGTTGCGCCTTGCGAGCTTGTCGGCCACGAGGATCAGGAGCACGAACAGGGCCTGTATCACGATGGTCAGCACCCGGGGGACTTGCTGGGTGCGCTGGATCACGTCGCCGCCGAGGGTGAGCGCCCCGATGAGCACCGAGGCCAGCAGCACCCCGGTGGGCCGCATGCGGGCGACGAGGGCCACGATGATGGCGGTGAACCCGAAGCCCGGCGAGATGTTGCCGGTCAGCCTCGATTCCGGCCCCATCACCTGCAGGATCCCGGCCATCCCCGCCAACGCTCCCGATACGACCATCACCGCGGTGATGAGCCGTCCCGTACGAACGCCGGCGGCCTCGGTGGCGTCGCGGTTGAGTCCCATCATCCGGGTGTGGAACCCGAACGGTGTTCGCCTCATCACGTAGGCCACCACCGGGATCAGCCCGAGCCCGACCAGCAGACCGATATGGGTGCGCAGGCCCGGAATGTCGGGCAGACGGGCCGCATCGGGCAGCGTCTCCGACACCGGCTGGAAGCCGACCGGGTCTCGCAGCGGCTTGCGGATCGTGTACTCGAGGATCCGCAGAGCGACGTAGTTCAACAGAAGCGAGGAGATGACCTCGTTCACGCTCCAGCGGGCTCGCAGGAAGCCGACCACCCAACCCCAGGCACCGCCGGCGAGAGCCCCCGCCAGGCATGCGGCCGGGATCATCACCGCGCGGCTGCTGATCGGTGCATAGAGAGCGAAGGCGCCGCCGCCCAGAGCACCCATCAGCAGCTGACCCTCGGCACCGATGTTCCACACCCGGGCCCGGAACGCCACGGCCAGACCGAGTCCGATCAGCAGCAGGGGAGCGGTCTCAACGAGCACGAGGCTGAGGTCGAAGCGCGAGCCGAACGTACCGCTGAGCATGTCGACGTAGGCCTGGATCGGGTTTGCGCCGGCCAGCGCCAGCAGGACTCCGCCCAGCAAGAACGCGGCGGCGATGGCGGCCGCCGACAGTCCAAGCGAGTTCAGCCGGGCACGCCATCGGAGCGTCGGCCCTGCCGCAACGCTGCCGCGGTCACGCTGGCCCGGCGTGGATGGGGCGTCCATCGTCGCGCTCATCGTGGCGAAGCCCTCTCGGCACGACTGCCTGCACCACCCATCGCCAGGCCGATCGCTTCGCGGTCCAGCGGGGTGGCCAACAGTCGCCCGCGGTAGATGACGAAGCACCGGTCCGACAAGGCGAGGACCTCGTTGAGGTCCGTGGTGATCAGCAGCACGGCGACGCCGGAGTCGCGCTGCTCGCGTATCTGGTTCCACACGAACTCGATGGCTCCGACGTCCAGTCCCCGTGTGGGCTGAGCCGCGATCAGCAGTCGCAGGTCGGTCCCGAGCGCCCGGGCCAGCACGACCTTCTGTGCGTTGCCCCCTGACAGCGTGGAGGCCGCCGTGGACGGGCTTCGCACCGCGATGGCGAACCGTTCCACCAGGTCGGCGCCCCGGGCGGCCATCGCCCTCGGGTTGATCCAGAGACGGCGGCCGTAGGGGGGCTTGTCGATGCGGTCGCACACCAGGTTCTCGGCCACCGAGAGACCCCGGATCAATCCGTGGCGATAGCGATCCGACGGGATGATGCCCACCCCGGCATCCAGCAGTTCCCGTGGAGTTGCGCCGGTCGCATCGGTTCGTCCGAGACTCATACGTCCCGACACGGCCAGGTTCAGCCCGCACAGCACCGCCTCCAACGAGGCCTGGCCGTTGCCCTCCACCCCCGCGATCGTCACGATCTCCGAGGATCGCACCTGCAGGTTGACATCGAAGAAATCCCTGGCGTGCTCGCCGTCGGTGCCGGCGTTCGATGCTGACGAGAGCTGCTCCAGCGTCAAGACCGGCGCACCGGCTGCTCCCGAGCCGCTATTGGATGCAGCGTCTTCGGCCTCTCCTACTTCGCTGAGCATCGTCACCTCACGACCCACCATCAGGCGAGCCAACTCAAGCGGGCTGGTCGCCTCAGCCGGCACCGTGGCCACGTTGGCCCCCGCCCGCAACACCGTTATGCGGTCGGCGGCTGCCATCACCTCGTCGAGGTGGTGCGTGATCATCACAATCGCCGTGCCCGAGCGGGCCATGGCCTGCAACTGCTCGATCAGGTGGTCTGTCTCCACCGGCGAGAGCGTGGCTGTCGGCTCGTCGAGGATCAGGATCCTTGCGCCGCGGTACAGCGCTCGCAAGATCTCCACCCGCTGCTGCTCTCCGACCGATAGATCCTGCACGCGCGACGTTGCCGACACCGGCAGGCCGTAGCGCTCGCCCAGCTTCTCAACACCCTCGGCCACCTCGGCGAGGTCGGGGAGTCTGATCCGGCGGCCCTCGGCGGCCCCCAAGATCACGTTCTCGGCAACCGACAGGCGCGGCACGAGCTGGAAGTGCTGGTGGACCATGCCGATGCCCGATTCGATGGCGTCCTGGGCGGAACGGAAGCCCACCGGGGCGCCGTCGATGAGAATGGTCCCCGAATCGGGCTGCTCCAGTCCGTAGAGCAGGTTCATGAGCGTGGTCTTGCCCGCGCCGTTCTCGCCCAGCAGCGCGTGGATCTCTCCGTGGCGAAGGTCGAAGTCGGCCCCGGCGACCGCGGTCAGCGAACCGAACACCTTGGTGATGGAGCGCATCTCCACGATCGGGCCCGCCCCTGCCTGGTCGAGAGGGTGGCCCCTGTCGGCGTTTCGGTC
>JAJDZO010000083.1 GCA_022824605.1 Acidimicrobiia bacterium | reverse complement strand
CGGCGAGCCCACCGCCCACATCACCGCTTCGGGACGGCCGTTCTTCAGCTACCCGCCCACCCGCGAGACGGTGCAGCTCACCCTGGCCGAGGTGGGCCGCTGCACCCGCGACGGCATCCGGATCAACACGTTCATGCTGGACGCCACGTCGTACCTCACCAACTTCGTGGAGCGCATCAGCGAGATGAACGGCGGGAGGGCCTTCCTCACCACCAACGAGAACCTGGGCGACTACGTGCTGGTCGACTTCGTGGAGCACAAACGCAGCCTGGTGCGCGGCCGCCGCTGAGAGGCCGAGCGAATAGGCGAGCGAACGGGCCGGGGGTTAAGGCTGGACCAGGGGCAGGCCGGCTGCGGCCCAGCCTTCGACTCCGCCCTCGAGGTCGGCAGCCCGCTCGAAGCCCAGACGCCGCAACGAGGCGGCCGCGAAGCTCGACGCGTAGCCCTCGTTGCACACCGTCACCAAGAGTTGGTCCAAAGAGCGCACCGCGGGGTGCGAGTGACCCGAGGTGGGATCGCACCGCCATTCCAGGACAATCAGCGGGATGCTGACCGAGCCGGGGATCATTCCGGTGCGCTCACGGTCGTCGCGGTCGCGGATGTCGATCACCAGCGGCCGGTCCGCGGGGTCGGCGCCGGCATCCATCGCGGCGGCCAACTCGCTGGGGCTGAGACGTCGCAGTCCGTTGCGGGCCTCCGCCAACAGCTCATCCACCGTCATGCGGCGACCCGGAGGCTCATCGTCGGTGTCTCCCACCGCGCTGAGGTGACGCTCGCCGTGTCGGTCCAATTCGTGGCGCGGGCCGAAGGCAGCGCTGGGCGGCGAGGTCACAGCCATGAGGGTACGCAGCGCCACAGCGTTAGCGTGGGCCGCGACCGCTGGACGAGGCGCGGGAGGTGTCATGCCCATCAATCCTGAGGCCGTGGGCGCGGTGGGAGAAGAGTCCGAGATCAGCTGGACCTCAAAGGACAGCCTGCTCTATGCCCTAGGCGTGGGGGCCGGGGCGTCGGATCCCACCGGCTTCGAACTGGAGTTCACCACCGAGAACTCTCGTGGTATCCACCAGCGGGCGCTGCCCACGCAGGTGGTGGTGCTGGGTTCGGGCGGGATGCCCGACTACGGGGACTTCAACCTGGCTGCGCTGCTGCACGGCGATCAGCACATCGAGCTTCATCAGGAGTTGCCCGCCGCGGGGTCGGCGCGGGCGCAGTCACGGGTGGCCGCCATCTACGACAAGATCAAGGCCGCGCTGGTGGTGCTGGAGACCAACGTCCGCAGCCATGACGGCGAGCCGATGTGGACCAGCCGGTCCGGACTGTTCATCTCTGGGGAGGGGGGCTGGGGCGGCGACCGCGGCCCGTCTAGCGCCTGGAATCAACCCGAGCGTGAGCCCGACCATGTGACCGGCTACGACACCCGCACCGACCAGGCTCTGCTCTACCGTCTCAACGGCGACCGCAACCCGCTGCACTCCGATCCGTCGTTCTCGGCCATGGCCGGCTTCGAGACGCCGATCCTTCACGGCCTGTGCACCTTCGGGGTGACGGGCCGCGCCCTGCTGCACACGCTGTGCGGCAGCGATCCAGCCCGGTTCTCGTCGATGGGCGGGCGCTTCAAGGCGCCGGTGTTGCCCGGTCAACGCCTCGACGTGTGTATGTGGGTGGAAGGCGACACCACACTGTTCCAGACCCGGGTGGGCGACCGGGTGGTGTTCGACGCCGGCGTGTTCACCACTCGCTGAGCGACCGGTCGGTGTTCAACGGGGCGAGTTCAACGCTCGCTGAGCGTTCGTTCGACTCAACTTGCGGTCGTGGTGGGGAATAGTTCCCTGTAGCGACCGGAAGTTCGTCAGGAGGTCCATTGTGACCGCGTTCTGGTGGGGTGCGGGCGCTTCGTCGGTGTCGGCGGAGGGGGTGGCGCCCGCGTCGGACTGGTCGGTGTGGGAGCGTGACGGGCGGGCGCCTCGCTCCGGTGACGGGGCAGGGTTCTCCCTGGACTTCCACGACGACTTGGCGCAACTGGCGCGGCTCGGGCTCAACAGTCTGCGTCTGACGGTGGAATGGGCCCGGGTGGAGCCGCTGGCCGGACGAGCAGACGGCGACGCTCTCGACCGCTATCTCGACATCGTCGACGCGGCTCAGGCAGAGGGGTTGGGGGTGTGGATCACGCTTCAGCACACGTCGCTGCCCGGCTGGTACACCGACGACGAGGGCGGCCACGCCGACGAGACCGCCCGCAGGCGCTGGTGGGCCCGCCATGTGGACCGCATGGCCGAGGCCTTCGACGGCCGGGTGGCCGGATGGTGTCCCATTGAGGATCCCATCGGTTGGGCGGTGAGGGGCTACGGGCTCGGCACCCGGCCTCCAAGCGGCCGCAGCCCCGAGGCGGCTGCCGAGGCCGCTGAAGGGGCGATGCTGGCATTGCACGAGGCGTGCCGGTTGCTGGAGTCGGGATCCCAGCCGGTGATGGCAGTGTTCGGCGCGCCCACGCTGCACGCCGCGCCGGTCGAGCGCGAGCACGCCCACGCAGCCGATGTGGAGACCCGCCGCTGGGACGAACTG
>JAJDZO010000132.1 GCA_022824605.1 Acidimicrobiia bacterium | reverse complement strand
GGGGCGGTGATCCGGCCGTTCACCATCAGGTAGGCCTAGGTCATGCAGAAAACGAAGTCGCCGGTTGCGGTGTTGACCTGGCCCCCGCCGAGCTGGGCCACGTAAACGCCCTGGCAGGTGTCGGCCACGATGTCGTCGGGCTCGGTGTCGCCGTTGTCGATGAAGGTGTTGGTCATGCGCACCATGGGCAGGTGCTGGTAGCTCTGGCGCCGGCCGTTGCCCGAGCTGGGCCGGTGGTGTTTGCGGGCCCGCAGCCGGTCCCACATGTAGTCGGTGAGCACACCGTCGGAGATGAGCACGTTGCGAGCCGCCGGCTTGCCCTCGTCGTCGATGCCGTAGTGGCCCCACTCCCCGGCCATGGTGCCGTCATCGACCAGGGTGACCATCGGCGCGGCCACCGTCTCGCCGATGCGCCCCGCGAACACCGACGCCGATTTGGCCACCAGATCGGCCTCAAGGCCGTGCCCGCAGGCCTCGTGGAACAGCACGCCGCCGCCGCCGGGGCCGACCACCACCGGCATCGTCCCGCTGGGGGCCGGCTGGGCGGTGAGCTTGGTGAGGGCCCGCTGCGCGGCCCGCCGTGCCATCTCCTCCACGTCGTAGAGGTCGAACAGCTCGAAGCCGATGGTGCGGCCCGCCGACTCGCGGCCGGTCTGCATGCCGGTGTCGCCGGTGGCCACGCACGACACCGAGAACAGGGTGCGCACCTGGTCGTCCGCGCTGAACAGCCCGTCGCTGTCGGCCACCAGGATGCGGCGGCGGCCGTCGCCGTAGCGGGCCGACACCTGCGTGATGGCGCCGCCGGCGGAGCGGGCCGCCGCGTCGGCCGCGCCGAGCAGAGCGACCTTGCGATCCTTCGACACCTCCTCGGGCGGGATGCGAACCTGGAGCCGCGCCGGGGTGTGAAGAGCCGACACGGGCACCGTCTGGGTGCCGCCACCGCCTCGACGGGCTGCCGCCGCGGCGGCCTCCGCAGCCGAGGCCAGTCCGGCTGCGCTCAGGACCGCGGTGTGGGCGAAACCGGTGGTGTCGCCGGCCACGACCCGTATCCCGGCACCCCGGTCGCGCCCGGTCACCACCTCCTCGACCCGGCCGTCGTCGAGGATCGCCGAAGCGGACCGTCGGTCCTCGGCGAAGATCTCGGCGAAGTCCGCGCCGGTGCGCATGGCGACCCCGAGCGTGCGATTCACGAGTTCAGTTTCGAGCATGGTCGACTACTGTAACGCGATGGCTTTGGAGGTCGCCGACGCCGACACGCGCACCGACGACGAGTCCGGCGACGACTCTGCGGCCACCCCCGAAGGATCCGAGAGGCCCTCGATGGGCGCCTCGCTGCACTGGTGGAGCGAACTGCTGATCATCGGCGCCTTCTACGGCGTGTACACGATCATTCGCAACCAGTTCGGGTCGGATCTGGGCCCGTCGGTGAAGCAGACCGCCATCGACAACGCCCATGACGTGATCGCCTGGGAGCGGGCCGTGCACCTCTTCGGCGAGAAGGGCATCCAGGACCTGTTCATCGAGTGGGACCTCTTCATCAAGTTCTGGAACATCTTCTACGGGTTCTGCCACTTCGCGGTGACCATCGGCGTGATGGCACTGCTGTTCTTGCGCCACCCGGTGCGCTACGGCGTTCAGCGGACCGTGCTGGCGTTCACCACCGCGCTGGCGCTGGTCGGCTTCGCCCTCTACCCGCTGATGCCGCCCCGGCTCCTCAACGACTGCAGCGGCTTCGGCGCCTGCGACCCCAACTACTCCTACGTGGACACTCTGGTCGACCCGGGCGGGTTCTGGTCGTTCAATTCGAGCGCCATGATGGACATCTCCAACCAGTACGCGGCCATGCCCAGCCTGCATGTGGCCTGGGCGGTGTGGTGCGTGGTGGCGGCCCTGCCGGTGCTGCGCCGCCGGTGGGCGCGCCTGGCTCTGCTGTCCTACCCCTGGCTCACACTGTTCGCGGTGATGGTCACCGCCAACCACTACTGGCTCGACGCGGTCGGGGGCGCGCTGGCGGTGGCGATCGCCTATCCGGCCGGCGCGCTGCTGGCTCGCCGGCTTCCCGGGTGGCTGGCCCCACGGCGACCCGCAAGTGCCGCGAGATAGAGTGATGACCGTGCAACTCGACTCCATCACCGGCCCCGACGACCTGCGTGAGCGCTCCTATGAGGAACTCGACGACCTCTGCGCGCAGATCCGCTCGCGCATAATCGACGCCGTCAATGCCCGAGGCGGTCACCTCGGCTCGAACCTCGGTTCGGTGGAACTCACCGTGGCCGTGCACCGGGTGTTCAGGTCCCCCCACGACGTGATCCTGTGGGACACCGGCCACCAGGCCTACGTCCACAAGATGCTCACCGGCCGAGCCTCCGATTTCGACACCTTGCGCACCTCGGGAGGGCTCTCGGGATACCCGGCCCGCTCGGAGTCGTCCCACGACTGGATCGAGAACAGCCACGCGTCCACCGTGCTGTCGTACGCGCACGGTCTGGCCACCGCCTTCGAGTCCACCGACACACGGCGCCGCGTGGTGGCGGTCGTGGGTGACGGCGCCATGACCGGGGGCATGGCCTTCGAGGGGCTCAACAACATCGGCCACAGCGGCCGCAACGTGATCATCGTCCTCAATGACAACGGGCGCAGCTACGCCCCCACCGTGTCGAGGCTCACGGAGAGCCTGGTGCGCTTCCGGTCCAATCCCAAGATCATGCGTCGATCCGACCGCCTCGAGGAGGTGGCCGAGCGGATTCCCTGGGTGGGTGAGACGCTTCAGCGGGGCATGAAGATGTCTATGGCCGCCCTGCGCGAGCTGTGGGACTCGGCCGGCTTCTTCGAGAATCTCGGCGTTCGCTACCTCGGCCCGTTCGACGGCCACGATGTCGCCGGGCTGGAGGAGGCGCTGTCCAACGCCGCGCAGTTCGACGGACCGGTGCTGGTGCATGTGCTCACCCAGAAGGGCCGCGGCTACGGGCCGGCCGAGCAGGACACCGTCAAGCACATGCACGATGTGGGCAAGGTGAAGCCCGGCACCTACACCGGAATGTTCTCGGAGATGATGGTGAAGCTCGGGGGTCTGCATCCTGAGGTGGTGGCCATCACCGCGGCCATGCCCGACTCCACCGGACTGCTGCCGTTCCGCGAGCAGTTCGGTGACCGCTGCAT
This sequence comes from Acidimicrobiia bacterium, assembly GCA_022824605.1. Classification (GTDB taxonomy): domain Bacteria; phylum Actinomycetota; class Acidimicrobiia; order Acidimicrobiales; family Aldehydirespiratoraceae; genus Aldehydirespirator. The sequence goes on along the minus strand of JAJDZO010000132.1, from coordinate 365 downwards.
CGATGTGGGCATCGCCGAGCAGCACGCGGTGACCTCCGCAGTGGGCATGGCCATGGGCGGGCTGCGGCCCTTCTTCGCGGTGTACAGCACGTTCTTGAGCCGGGCCTTCGACCAGGTCAACCTGGACTGCGGGCTGCACAGGGCCGCGGTGGTGTTCTGCATCGACCGGGCCGGCATCACCGGCGACGACGGGCCGTCGCATCATGGCGTGCTCGACATGGTGCTGCTCACCAAGGTTCCGGGGATGGTGGTGCTGGCCCCGTCATCGCTGCAGGAACTGGAGCGGATGATGCTCGACGCCATGGACATGACCGGCGGACCGGTCGCCATCCGCTGGCCCAAGACCGCAGCCCGCAGCGTCGGTC
>JAJDZO010000114.1 GCA_022824605.1 Acidimicrobiia bacterium | reverse complement strand
TTCCGGCTCGGTCGACGGCGGCCCGCACCCGAGCCGCGACATCGGCCCGGTCGGCACGATCAGTGGTCTCACGGGCCTGGTTGATTGCCAGCGCAAAGAGCGTGCAGACCGAGTCGGCGTCGCGGTAGCCGAGGTAGCGCTCGACCCGTCGGGCCACCGGCCCCCACGGTGATCGCCGGATCTCCGCGAAGATCGGTTGCCAGTCGGGGACCAGGCCGCGGTCGATGGCGGTCACCAGCGCCTCGAAGGGCCAGGTGCACACGTCGTCGGTCGGCTCGGCGTCAACGTTGCGGAACCGCAGTCCGCTCACGTCGCACCTCCTAGTTGGAGGGCCAGCGTCTGGCATGTCGGGCGGAACCGCAGTCCGCTCATGTCGCACCAGCCAGTCGCAGGGCCAGCGTCTGGCATGCATCGACCACGTCGGGCCAGCGGTGCCACCGCGGGTCGAGGCCCTTGTAGCGAGGCAGTTCGTCGATCACGTCGGTGTCGCGCGGCGATGGCTCGGCCAGCGCGACCACCAGCGAGGTCAGCACCGACCCTGGATCGTTCGACCGGTCGACGTAGTAGTCGTCGATGCCGGTGAGCACGTCGACGGCCGCATCGGTGCCGATGTGGTCGGTGAGCGCTACCACGTCGAGGTAGTCGCGCACCACGTTGCGTTGCACGACGAGGAAGGCCTTCACCCGCAGCGCCTCCGCCTCGGTCGGCGCGACGACGACCGCGCCGTCACCCACGTCGACTTCGACCGTTTCAAGTGGCCGGGTCCGTCGCATCTGGCGGAGCCCGGCCTCGATCCCGTCTAGGCTCCCCATGATGGTGAACGGCGGCTTCGAGGCGCGCACCGACGTCGCCCATCCCTCGGTGGCCTCCACCGCGCTCAGGACCATCTCGTAGCGGTCGACCAGGTCGGCGAGAACATGGTCGTGGTCGAACGAATCGCGGTGTCCAGCATGCAGCGCCGCGGCTGAGCCACCCACCAGGACCGCGTCGGGAACGACCGACTGCAGCCGCGCCGCCGACTCCAACACCCGTCGAAGCACCCCGCTCATCTCAGCCATCTACTTATCATAACTGATAAGCAAACCACAACAACCCGGTGCCATAGGCGAGCGGATGCGTCGCCGGCTCGGGTGTGAGCGGCTCTGGGCGCCTCGGGTCTGCGAGATACGCTAGAGGCACAGGTGGCCGAGGTTCGAAGGGGGCAGCTACGTGGACGTGTCGGTGCTGGCCGAGGCGGTGGAACTCAGCGAGCAGCGGGTGCCCTACGTGCTGGCCACGGTGGTGTGGCGCCGCGGGCCGTCGTCGGGGCGGCAGGGATCCAAGGCGGTCATCCTGGCTGACGGTACCGTTCGGGGCTGGTTGGGGGGTGCCTGCGCGGAGCCGTCGGTGGTGCGCCACGCTCGCGAGTGTCTCGACACAGGCGAGCCTGCGCTGCTGTTCCTGGGCCAGTCCGACGACCTGGACGGACGCTCGCAGGAGGGGGTGCGGTCAGTGGCCATGGCGTGCGAGTCCGAGGGGGCGCTGGAGGTATACCTGGAGCCGCACCGGCCCCAGCCGCAGGTGGTGGTGGTGGGCCGGTCGCCCGCGGTGGACGCGCTGGCAGAGATGGCCGTCGCGGTGGGCTGGGGAGCCACGATCATCGACGACGGCGGTAACGCCGACGAGCACGCCCGACCCGAGATCGTGCGGACCAAGCTCGACCTGTCGGGCCTGGGAATCGACGGCGCCACCGCAGTGGTGGTCGCCACCCAGGGCCACTACGACGACCTCGCCCTGGAGGCCGCCCTCGCCTTCGAGCCCGGCTACGTCGGCCTGATCGCGTCGGAGAAGCGGGCCGCGGCAGTCATCGACCATCTCGCCGACAGGGGAGCGGCCTCTTCGCAGACAAACCGTGTGCACGCCCCGGCAGGGCTTGATCTGGGCGCGGTCGCCAACGCCGAGATAGCAGTGGCGGTGATGGCCGACCTCGTGGCTCGCCGTGCGCGGGGCGAGCTGATGGCGACCGGCTCTAGCCGAGTACCGCGGCGGGCCGAGGCCATCGACCCGGTGTGCGGCATGACGGTGCTGGTCGACGATGCCAAGTACCACACCGTCCACGAGGGATCCGACTACTGGTTCTGCGCCCCCGGCTGCAAACGCGCCTTTGAGGCCGAACCGCGAACCTTCGTTGTCACGGCCTGATCCGGCACGAGACTCTTGATTGCGGCGGCCTGATCCGGCCCAGGCCGGAGCACCGCAGCCTCTGCGTTTAAGTCGGCTCCGTTAGCGTGTGTCGGTGACTGCGGGGTTTACGCAGGGCGACCGGCGGCGGTTGGGGTGGCTGCTGGCCGGGTTGGGAATGCTGGCCGTGTCCACCGACTCGCTGTGGGTACGAGCATCCGAGGCCGACGCCATGGATGTGGCCTTTTTGGTGTCGTGCTGCGCGCTGGTGGTGCACTCCACCTTCGGACGGTGGTTCGACCGGCGCCCGGCACTGGAGTCGCTGCGCACCCATCGGCTTCCGCTGGCCGGTGTCGGCGTGCTTGCATCCGCGAGCCAGATCTCGTTCATCACTGCCATCACCGAGACACGGGTGGCCAACGTGGTGGCCATCGTGGCTGCCGCTCCGTTGGTCGCTTCGCTGTGTGCGCGCCTGTTCCTGGGCGAGCCGATCACGCGACGGGTGGCTGCGGCCATCGTGTTGACCATGGCCGGAATCGCGGTGATCGTGTCCACCTCGCTGGGCGAGCCCACCCTGCGGGGCGACTTCCTTGCGTTGCTGGCGGTGGTGTGCTTCGCCGGGAACATGACTCTGTGGCGGCGGTTCCCGGACATGAGCCGCCGTGCCGGTCTGTCGGTGAGTGCCGCGATCGTGGTGGTCGTGACCGGTTTCCTGGCGTCGCCGCTCTCGCTGGACGCTGGGGCCTACCTGGCCATCGCGGCCATGGGCCTGGTGTTCAACCCGCTTGGCCGGCTGGCCAACTCGACCGCCCTGCGTTTCGCGCCGGTGTCGGAGGTGTCGCTGTTCGCTCCCACCGAGACGGTGGCCGGCATTCTGTGGGCCGCGCTTTTCCTGTCTGAGCTTCCGAGCCTGGCGTCGCTGCTCGGCGGCGTCGTCGTGGTGGCCGGGGTGCTCTACGGCACCGTTGCGGCCGGCCGGTCCAGACGGGCAACGCCGGGTCCTGGCGGCGCTATTCGTAGGCTGGCTCCGTGAGGGTGCTGGTGCAACGGGTGTCGCACGCTCGTGTGATGGTGGAGTCCGAGGTGGTGGGAGAGATCGGCGCCGGGCTGTGCTGTCTGGTCGGCGTCACTCACGACGACGATCGAGCGGCGGCGGTGAAGCTGGCCAACAAGCTCTGGGGTTTGCGAGTGTTCGCCGACGAACGCGGGCACATGAACCGCTCGGTCGCGGAAGCGGGCGGCGAAGTGCTGATGGTCAGCCAGTTCACGCTGTACGGGGACACCCGCAAAGGCCGCCGCCCGTCGTTCGTGGCCGCAGCCGAGCCCGAGACGGCGGCGAGCCTCATCGACGTCCTCGTGCATGAGTTGCGAGCCCTGGGAGCAACCGTCGCCACTGGAGTGTTCGGCGCGAACATGGCGGTCGAGTTGACCAACGACGGCCCCGTCACCCTGATGCTGGAGCAGTGATGGCCGAACAGGACCGGTTGAGGATCGAGGGCTCGGTGGCGGTGGTCACCGGCGGGGCCAGCGGCATCGGCAAGGGCATCGCCAAGGCGCTGCTGCGCCGGGGCGCGCGGGTGGTGATCGCCGACATCGAAGCGCCCGTCTTGGAACAGGCGGTCGAGGACCTGTCGCCTCTGGGGCCGGTAGAGGGGGTGCACACCGACGTGAGCGACGAAGAGTCCGTAACCTCTCTGGCCGACCATGTGTTCGAGGCTCACGGCACCTGCAACCTGCTGTTCAGCAACGCGGGGGTCACCTCGGGCGGCGGCGGCAAGCCCTGGCAGCAGGAGCCCAACGACTGGCGCTGGTGCTTCGGCGTGAACGTGTTCGGAGTGGCCATCTGCACCTGGGCCTTCGTGCCCCGCATGATCAACTCCGGCGAACCCGGACAGGTGATCGTCACGTCGTCGGGCGACGGAGGTTTCGCCCCGGTGCCGACCGCCTCGGTGTACGCGTCCTCCAAGGCTGCGGTCAGCTGTTTCACCGAGGCCCTGAACGCCAACCTCATCAACGAAGGCACCAACCTGCGGGCGTCGGTGTTCTACCCCTCGGGCGGGATGATGGACACCGGCCTGTTCAACGCCCAACGCAACCGGCCCGAGCATCTGAAGCGGGTGGGGGAGGGCACCGGGCGAGGCAGTCTCACGTTCGAGCAGCTCAAGAAGATGGTGGCCGAGATGCGCGGGGAGGAGCCCGAGGTGGCCGACCTCAAAGAACTCGGCGAGTTCGTGCTCGACGGCGTGGCCGAACGCCGCTACATCATCGCCCGCAACCTCGACGACACCGCCGAGTTGCTGCACGAGCGGGCCGACGCCATCGGCCGAGCCGAGATGCCCCCCGGCCACGACCTGGCCTCCTGATCAACGAGCGGCGCCGAGGCCGAGCGAGTCAGCGTTCGGTCCGCCCGGGTGCCGCCCCGCCCCGTCCGCGACTCGTTGGATCAGTCGGCTTTCGGGCCGCCTCGGGTTCCGGGCCAGCGGGAGCCGCCGATGGTGTCGGCGTAGGGCCAGAAGGCGTCGGCGTCGAGCGGGCCGGCGTTGGTGATGCTGCGTGCCTTGGGCTGGTGGGTGACCAGTTGCGCCGACAGCTGCTCTCTCAGCGGCAGGTAGCGAGCCACCGGATCCCAGGGGCTGTCGAGCAGCTTCAACTCGCCGTCGATGTCCTCCACATGGCGCTGCTCGAAGGTGGTGGCCACGTCCACCACGTGGGGCGCGAAGTCGTAGTGGCCTGCGACCCCGCCGATGGCCCGTGAGTACTTGATCCACCACTCGTGGTCGCTCACCTCGCCGGGCGCGGTCGCGGCCGGTCCGGTCACTTCACCGCTGAACTCCACGAAGGTGTAGCCCTGGTGGGTGGCCCGGGCCGACACATGGTCGCCGAGGCGGTAGTAGTCGATATCGCACAGGAACTTGGGCTGGCCGTTGGTCTCGTAGCTGACCGACACAGCCGCCTCCTGGTCGATTCCCATGCCGAGGTTGTAGAGGCCCGCAGTTCCCTGCCAGGTCGCCGGCACCTTGATGCTGATGCCGAACTCCGGCTCTCCCAGGATGGGCACGCAGTACACGCCGACAGTAACGATCGGCTCGCCGGCCGTGAGTCCCGGCGGCAGCAGCTCCTCGATGCCGGTCGGATCGGTTCGGTAGGTGACGACCAGCTTGGGCCATCCAGCCACTTCACCAGGACGGGTCATCGGGGTCTCGGTCACACGCGGTCTCCTGTCGCTGGGGAACCGCCTCAGCGTATTGCCGCCGGACGGCCCCGACTGAATCTCGTCGGTTGCGCAGATTCCTTGGCACCAAACCGGCTTCACCAGTGCGACACTGGGAGCCGACACCACCGAGGAGAGCCATGGCCATCGACTTCACGCTCACCCCCGAACTAGACGAGATCAGGACCCGGGTCAGGTCGTTCATCACCGACGCGGTCAAGCCCGTTGAGGACCGCATCGAGGGCCGCGCCGGCGGCGGGCCTCTGACCGGCAAGGACCGGGTGCACGCACTGCTCGACCTTCGCAAACAGGCTCGGGCGGCCGGTCTGTGGCTGCCGCACATGCCCGCCGAGTGGGGCGGCATGGGGCTCGGGCATGTGGCCATGGCGATGGTGCAGGCCGAGGCGGCCAAGTCCTACTACGGGCCGTGGGTGATGAACTGTCAGGCGCCCGACGAGGGCAACATGCACACCCTGGCGCACTGGGCCACGCCCGAGCAGGCCGAGAAGTACCTGCGGCCGCTGTGTGAGGGCAGGGTGTGGTCGTGCTTCGCCATGACCGAACCCGAGGTGGCCGGCTCCGATCCGACCCTCATCCAGACCCGGGCCTATCCCGACGGCGACGAGTGGGTGATCAACGGGCACAAGTGGTTCATCTCCAACGCCCATCGGGCCGATTTCGCCATCCTGGTGTGCCGCACCGAGGACGATCCCGACATCCCGCAGGCCGCCAACAGCGCCTTCATCGTCGACCTGCCGCAACAAGGGTGGACCGAAGTGCGCCAGATCGAGACCATGCACGGCAGCACCGGCCACAGCGAGATCCTCATCGAGGATCTGAGGATCCACGCCGACCAGATGCTCGGCGGGCGGGGGCAGGGCCACCTGCTCGGCCAGTACCGGTTGGGACCCGCCCGGCTGGCCCATTGCATGCGCTGGATCTCTCAGGCCGAGACTGCGCTCGACATGATGGTGGACCGGTCGCTGAACCGCTTCTCGCACGGATCGCTGCTGGCCGAGAAGCAGGGCATCCAATGGATGATCGCCGACTCGACGATGGAGGTGTACCAGGCCAAGCTGATGGTGCTGCACGCAGCCCACAAGATCGACAGGGGCATCGACTTCAAGGCCGAAGTGTCGATGGCCAAGCACTTCGTGGCCAACATGTTGAACCGGGTCATCGACCGGTCGATCCAGGTACACGGCGCGCTCGGCTACTCCACCGACACCCCGCTGGCCCACATGTTCCAGCACGCCCGCTGGGCCCGCTTCGCCGACGGCGCCGACGAGGTGCATCAGATGCGCATCGCCCAGCGGACCATCGCCGCCTACACCGACGAAGGCACCACCCGCCGCGCCACCGGCAACCTGCCCATCTGAGACTGACCGACCTGCTAGAGGAGCGAGATGACTGCCGACCATGATCCACTGTTCGAGCTGTCCGGCAAGGTCGTCGCCATCACCGGCGGCAGCCGTGGGCTGGGACGGCAGATGGCCGAAGCGTTCGCGCACCGCGGCGCTCGGGTGGCCGTAGCGAGCCGCAAGCGAGACGTGTGCGAGGCGGCCGCGGCCGAGATATCGGAGGCGACCGGTTCGGACGTGATCGGCCTCGGGATGCATGTGGGCCGCTGGGAGCAGTGCGAGCCGTTCGTGGAGGAGGTGACGGACCGCCTCGGACCCATCGACGTGCTCATCAACAACGCGGGCAGCTCGCCGCTGTACCCGTCGCTGGCCGAGGTCTCCGAGGGGCTCTTCGACAGCGTGATCGGCCTCAACATGAAGGGTCCGTTCCGGCTGTGCGCGCTCGTGGCCGAGCAGATGCTGGCCCGCGACGCCGAAGGCAGCATCATCAACGTCTCCAGCATCGCCGCCGTGCAGCCCTCGGCCATCGAGGTGCCCTACGGGATGGCCAAGGCGGGACTCAACAACCTGACCGTGGCCCTCGCTCACATGTTGGGGCCCAGGATCCGGGTCAATTGCATCATGCCGGGACCGTACATGACCGACATCACGAAGGCATGGGACCTGGAGGCGTTCGCGGAGACGGCCCGCACGAGCATCCCGCTCGCTCGTGGAGGCCGGCCCGGCGAGATCGTCGGCGCCGCGCTGTACCTGGCCTCGCCGGCCTCCAGCTACACCACCGGCGCCATCATCAAGGTCGACGGCGGCCTGGCCTGGCCCCCGGGTTGAAGCCAGTCGGCCGACCTATCCTGCGACCGTGAGCGACGGACCGGCAACCGGCGGCGAACACCCGTCGGCGGGTGACTCCGACGGAGGCGAGGCCCTAGGCGACGCGGATGTGCGCGACAGCCTTCCCGAGGATCTCGACGCGGCGGGGTATGTGGGGCCGTACCTGTTCCCCAACAACAGCCGGCGCCGCATCGCCGGTGCGCTCTACCTGCTGATCGGCGCGGCCTCCATCGTGATCGCGCTGGTGGCTGGCAGCGACGCCGTGCTCGTCAACGGCGGCTTCGTCGTGGGAGGCGCCGCCCTCATCGGTTTCGGCCTGTACTGCTTGCAGGCGGGATGGGATCTCGCCGTCGACGAGAACGACGCCCTGGTGGCGGCCACCAGGGAGGTGGGCTTCCCGGTGGGGCATGCCTCGGCTCAGCTCGGGTGGCGAGGCTTGAGAAGCCGTCCGACGTGGCGCATCCTGCTGTACTCGAACCAGGCGCCCCCCGACCGCCGCGGCCTCGTCCTGGTGGACGGCGTGGACGCTGAGATCATGGGGTGCTTCGTGGAGGACAACCCTGAGGACTGGACCGGCCTCGAAGCGTGAGTGCCCCGCAG
>JAJDZO010000016.1 GCA_022824605.1 Acidimicrobiia bacterium | reverse complement strand
CCCTGCTGCTTCATGTACGGATACACGGCACAGCAGGTGAGCCACACGCCCCGCACGTTGATTTCGAACGTGCGGTCCCACTCGTGCTGGGGAACCTCGTTGAAGGGGCCCCGGGTGGTCTCGGAGAAGTAGGCGGCGTTGTTGACCAGCACATCGATGGTGCCGAAGGCGTCCACCGCGGCGGTGGCCAGCGCGTCGTTGTCGGCTGCCGAGCTGATGTCGGCGCTCACCCCGACGGCCCGGCCCCCGGCGGCCTCGATCTCGTCTACCGTCTCGGTGGCGTCAAGCAGGTCCGACACCACCACGTTGAACCCGGCCTGCGCCAGCGCGAGGCAGTACACCTTCCCCAGACCTCTAGCCCCACCGGTAACGATTGCTGTAGATCCCACGCTGACTCCCCGCTGCGTCGTTGGCTGCTGATGCGTAACCCGCGATGCTACGCCCCGCTAGCGTCGTCTGAGAATCGGGCGCCTGCTGGGGTGCTGGGAGAGGAAGGACATCATGGGCGTGGTCACCGCTGACACCATTCGTCGGCTTCCCAAAGCGGAGCTGCACCTGCATCTCGACAGCGGGTTCGAGGTGGCCGACGCGGTGCGGCTGGCCGAGCAGAACGGTGTCCCGCTGCTCAAGGAGCCGCCCGAGGCCATGTTCGAGTGGGACGACCTCCAGGACTTCCTCACCTTCCTCGACTGGGTGCTGGCGCTGCCCCGAAACGGCGAGCAGGTGGCGTCGCTGGCGTATTCGCTGGCCCAGCGTCAGCGCCGTTCGGGTGTGGCCTACACCGACATGATGGTGAGCCCCATCCACTGGAAGAACTTCGACGGCCCCCTCGAGGAGTTCATCGCGGCGGTGGCATCGGGGCTGGAGGACGCCGAGCGTGACGGCTGCCCGCCGGTGTACGTGTCGGTCAGCATCTCCCGCAAGCACAGCCGGGCCGAGGCCCACAGCGTGCTCGACACCATGCTGGCCATGCAGCATCCGAGGGTGGCCGCCCTGTCCATCGACGGCAATGAGGCTCTGGCGGGTCGCACCGGCGACCGTTTCGCCCCGGTGTTCAAGCGGGCGCGGGCCAACGGTCTGGGAGTGCGGGCCCACGCGGGGGAGTCCAGCGGCCCCGAAGGCGTGTGGGACGCCATCGACCTGCTCAAGACCCAGCGCGTCGATCACGGCGTGCGGTCGGTGGAGGACCCTGAGCTGGTGGACGAACTCGTCGAGAGGGGCGTCTTCTTGAACGTGTGCCCGTGGTCCAACGTGTTGCTGGGGCTGTATCCGGACCGCCAGTCGCATCCGATCCGGGCCCTGGTCGACGCCGGTGCGCGGGTCACGCTCAACACCGACGGCTCGGGCTTCTACCGGATCACGCTCGAAGACGAGTACGTGACCGCCGCCGAGGTCTACGGCTGGTCTATCGACGTGCTTCGGCGACTCGCCCGGACATCGGTGGAGGCCAGCTTCTGTGCCGAGCCGCACCGCTCCGAGCTGCTGGCCGCCATCGACGCCTTCGACTTCGACGCCTGACCCTCGTCGTCCTCGTCGCCGTTAGTCGGGGATCATGGCCCGCACTACGGCGGGGCTCAGCGGGGTCTCGCGGATCTGCGGGTCGAACTCGGCCAGGGCGTGGGCGAGGGCGTTGCCGATAGCGGCCGCCGGTCCCACCGTTCCTCCCTCGCCGACACCTTTGATCCCCAACGGCGTGTTCGGCGACGGGCTCTCGAAGTGCTCGATCACCAGGTCTGGCATCTCCATCGCGGAGGGCACCAGATAGTCCATGAAGGCCGTCTGGGGCTGACCCAGATCGTTGAAGCACAAGTCTTCGTACAACGTGCCGCCGAGGCCCTGGGCTATCCCTCCCCAGATTTGGCCGTCGACGATCGGGGGGTTGATGACCCGCCCGCAGTCATGGGCCAGGAGGTAGTCGAGGATCTCGATCTCGCCGGTGCCCATATCCACCCGGATGACAGCCGCGTGGGCCGCGTTGGCGTAGGACGCGCAGGGGTTGATCCTGCCCCTTGCATCGGGCACATGCTCCATCAGTTCGGGCTCGTAGCGGGCGGTCGCCTCCAGGCCCGGATCCACACCCGGAGGAAGGTCGATGGTCCGGATGACGGCCGTGGTGGCGATCTCGGCGATGGTGGCGGCCGGCGTCGGACTGCCGGCCACATGCACCCGGCCGGCCTCGATGACCAGATCCTCCTCGGGCGCCTCCAACATGTGGGCCGCGATGCTCTTGATCTTGGTGCGCACCTCCGATGCGGCCATCAACAGGGCGCCGCCGCCGACCACGGCCTGGCGCGAACCGAAAGCGCCCAGGCCGTAGGGGGTGGCGTCGGAGTCGGCCAACTCGACGTGGACGGTCTCGATGGGCACTCCCAGCGCGTCGGCGGTCATGGTGGCCACGAACGTGGTGGTGCCTTGGCCCTGGTCGGTGACGCCGGAGGTCACCCGCACGCTGCCGTCGGGCTGGACCTCGATGGAGCACGACTCGTGGCCGGCCCAGTGAGCGGAGGCGCCGTGGTGGGTGGGGGAGACCCCTTCGAACAAAACGGCGTAGCCCACCCCGACCCGCGAGTCGGGATCGGTGCCGTGTTCGGCCTCGGCTCGCCGGTAGGCCTGTTCGCCCAGATCCACCACCTTCTCCAACGACTCGGCGAAGCTGCCCGAGTCCAGCAACGCGCCCGAGGCGGTGGTGTAGGGCAGGTCTGATGTCTGCAGCAGCATCGACCGGCGCAGATCGATGCGGTCCACTCCCACCTCGGCGGCTAGCTCGTCGATGAAGCGTTCCACCGCGAAAACCGCCTCAGGCACTCCGAAGCCCCGGTAGGAGCCGCCGGGCGTCTTGTTGGTGGTCACCGCGGCCGTCGCCACCACACAGTCGCGGATGTCGTAGGGGCCGGTCATGTGGGCCGCTGTGGTCAGCGCCGGACACCAGGCGCCGGGGAAGATCTCCGCGGAGCCGAGATCCTGAACCACCTGCACCCGCATCGCCAGGATCCGTCCGTCGTCGGTGATGGCCGCCTCGATGTCCATCATGTGGTCGCGGGCATGGGCCGCCGCGATCATGTGCTCGGCCCGGTCCTCGACGAACCGCACCGCACGGCCGTGGCGCAGAGCCAGCCACGACACCAGCACGTCCTCGGGGTACAGGTGCTGTTTGAGCCCGAAACCGCCGCCGACATGGGGTATCACCACCCGGATGTCACGTTCGGCCACCGGCAGCACATACGACAGGGTGGTGCGGGCGATGTGGGCGTGCTGGTTGGTGCACCACAGATGCAGGCGGCCGTCGCGCCTCTCAGCCAGCGCGGCCCGGGCCTCCATCGGCATGGCGGTGTGGCGCCCCATCTTGTAGCGGCGGCGGAACACCCGGTTGTCGGCCAGGATGGCGGCCACCTCGGAATCGTCGGGCTGCAGGTCGAGCAGCCGGTTGTTGGGCCAGTGCTCGAACAGCCGCGGCGAGTCCGGCTCCAGGGCCTCCTCCAGGGAGGTGACCGCCGGAAGTTCCTCGTAGTCGACCTCCACCAGCTCGGCTGCGTCCTCGGCGATGTAGCGGTCCTCGGCCAGCACCACCGCCACCGGCGAGCCCACGTAGCGCACCTTGTGGCGGGCCAGGGGGAACGTGTCGGGGGTCTGGGTGTAGGCAGAAGCGAAGTTGGGGTACGGGCTGACGTCGGTGAGGTCGGCGGCGGTGATCACCTCTATCACCCCGTCGACGGCGGCTGCGGCGTCGGTGCGGATGGCGGTGATGCGGCCGTGGGCCACCGTGCTGCGGACCACGGCGATCTCAGCCATGCCGTCTCGGCGGAGATCACCGACGTAGGTGCCTGCGCCGGTGAGCAGGGCGTCGTCCTGGCTGCGGGTGACGTGGGATCCCACATACACCGGCCGGTCGCCGAGTGCGAACGAGTCAGCCATGGTCGGGCCGGTCCCAGGCGGTGCGCACGGCTCGGATGATGCCGCCGTATCCGGTGCAGCGGCAGAGGTTCCCTGATATCGCCTCACGGATCCCGGCGGTGCCGGGATATTCGTCGGGATCCACCGTCGACAACGTCATCAGGAACCCCGGCGTGCAGAACCCGCACTGCAGGCCGTGGTTGTCCTTGAAGGCCTGCTGGAGCGGCCCCAGGCCCTGCGCGGAGAGCCCCTCCACGGTGATGATGGACGAACCGTCGACCTGGGCGGCCAACATGATGCACGACCGCACCGGCTCGCCGTCGAGGTTGATGGTGCAGGCGCCGCAGATTCCCTGCTCGCAGCCGACGTGGGTGCCGGTGAGGCGCAGCTCCTCGCGCAGGAAGTCGGCCAGGAGCTGGCGGGCCGCAACGGTCGTCTCCACCGTCTCGCCGTTCACGGTCACGCTGATCGGCACCTCGACCGACGGCTCGACCCGGCGGGCGTTCGCGGCGCTCATGGGGCCACGTCCTGCAAGGCTCGTTTGGTCAGGGTGGCGATCAGTTGGCGCCGATACTGCGCCGATCCGTGAATGTCGTCCCAGGGCTCTATCTCCGCGGCGGCGGCCTCGGCCGCGTCGGCAAGGGCAGAGTCGATGCTGCGCCCCGCGAGAACACCCTCCGCGGCGCTGAGGCGCACCGGGTTGGATCCCACCGCGAAGGCGGTGAGGCGGGCGTCGGTGACCGATCCGTCGTCGGTGGCGACTGCGGCGGCCACCCCGGCCACCGCGAAGTCTCCCTTGCGCCGGGCGAACTCCCGGAACGAGCACCGGGCGGTGGGCGGAACCTCGCCGAAGACCACATGGGACAGAAGCTCGCCTTCGGCCAGCGAGTTCATGTACGGGCCCACGAAGAACGACGCGGCGTCAATCTCTCGCTCGCCGTCGGGGCCGGCGGCCACCATGGTGGCGTCGAGGGTCAGCGCCACCGCGGGCAGCTCGGCGGCCGGGTCGGCGTGGGCGATGCTGCCGCCCACCGTGCCCCGGGCCCGTATCTGGCGATGTCCGATGAACGGCACCGCCAAGCGCAGCAGGTCACAGCCGCCGGTGCCGTCGCGCTCAAGGCGCCGCTGGGTGACGGTGGCTCCGATCAGCCATCCCGACTCGGTGCGCTCCATGCGCTGAAGCTGGGCGATCGCGCCGATGTCGATCAGCAGGCCGGGGCGCGACAGGCGATGGTTGAGCATGGGCACCAGGCTCTGGCCGCCGGCCAGCGGCCTGGCCTCGTCGCCGTGCTCGGCCAGCAGGTCCAGGGCCTCGTCGAGGCTGTGGGGCCGGCTGTAGGACAGTGGCGGGGGCTTCATCCTCTACTCCGCTCTTGTTCGCTGCCCTCACGAGCCGTTCGGGCCACGGCATGGCTGCCCACGGCCTCGCCCGTATGGGCCGGACTCGCCTGCCTGTTCGCTCGGCCTCTCAACCCCGCCAGTTCCAGCAGCCACCGGCGGTACTCCAGCAGCGCGAGGTCGGCCCCCTTCACGAACATCTCCTCGGGCAGGCGTATCGGCACCTGACAAGGCGTCTGCGACTCCACGATGGGGCGGTCCTGGTCGGTGACCAGCTGCGCGAAGGCCATGAACTCCTCGCCGTGGTCGAGCCCGTAGTTGCGGCCCTGGTAGGTGAAGCAGCGGGTGCGGTGAGGTCCGACCGGCGCCAGGCATACCCACAGCACGTAGTCCTCGGTCTCGCCGGCGCTGCTGTTGAGCTGCATCGCGTTGGGCAGGAACACCCGGTAGCGCTTCATGGCCGGAAACACCTCGTCGCCGGAGTCGGCACCGGGGGCGTTCTTCACGTTGTCGGTGAACTCCGGGAACGGTCCGGCCACGAACCGCAGCTCTCCACCCACCCGCTCCACGTCGTAGTCGTCGATCCGGGGCTGGTTGCTGTCGCCGAGCAGCCCGTCATGCACCCACGGGAAGTGCGAGAAGTCGAAGTAGTTCTCCAGCCGGCGGGCCATCGAGCAGTCCCACTCGTACACGTCGAGATGCAGGAACTGGTAGCTCGGATCGTCGAACATCGGCACCGACGGCGGCGGGTAGATCGGATCGCCCAGGCAGGTGTACACCAGCCCGCTCACCTCGCAGGTGGGGTAGCTGGGCAGCTTCACGTTGACGTGCCGCGACAGCTCCTCGCGCGCCGGGATGCTGCGCACCGCGCCGGTGGCGTCGTAGGTCCAGCCGTGGTAGGGGCAGCGCAGGCAGTCGTCGACGACCACCCCGAGCGACAGCGCGGTGCCCTTGTGCAGGCACTGGTCGTCGAACACGACCGGCTCCCCGTCGAGGCGGGCCTCCACCAGCTTATTGCCGTACTGCACGAAGCCCTGAGGGCTGTCGGTCAGCTCGTCGGTGTACGCCACCGGGTACCAGAACTT
>JAJDZO010000003.1 GCA_022824605.1 Acidimicrobiia bacterium | reverse complement strand
TCCACGTAGTAGCGGGCGCCGTTGGTGAGCACCGCGTTCACCAGATGGGTCTCGATCTCGGGTGCGAGCGAGCCCGCGCCGGCACCGCCGCGGGCATCGTTGCCAGGAGTCTCGTCGGTGAAGTCCCAGCCCACCGCGGCCCGGCCCGTCTCCGGCGACTGCTCGGTGGCGATCAGGTAGGCGTTGATCAGCAGTGACGACGCCGAGATCGGGTTGGGCTCCGACGCGCCGCGGTGGACGATGCCGTACTCGGTCTCGAGCCCGACCGTCTTGGGAACAGCCACAGCCGCGACGCCCGACTTCAGTCCGCCAATACGTGCTGGGAGTCGGTTACAGGATCTGTGAGAGGAATAGGCGGGTGCGCTCTTCGCTGGGAGCGGTGAAGAAGTGCTCCGGGGTGCCGGTCTCGACGATCTGGCCGTCCTCCATGAAGATGATCCGGTCGGCGACCTCGCGGGCGAAGCCCATCTCGTGGGTCACCACCATCATGGTCATGCCCGACAGCGCCAGCTCCTTCATCACGTCGAGCACTTCCTTGATCATCTCGGGATCGAGCGCAGACGTGGGCTCGTCGAAGAGCATGATCCGGGGCTCCATGGCCAACGCCCGGGCGATGGCCACCCGCTGCTGCTGGCCACCGGAGAGCTGGCCCGGATACTTCTCGGCCTGCTCGGGTATTCCGACCCGCTCCAGCAGCGATGCGGCCAGATTCTCGGCCTCGGTCTTGGGCTTCTTGCGCACCCAGATCGGCGCCAGCGTGATGTTGTCCTTCACCGTGAGATGGGGGAACAGGTTGAACTGCTGGAACACCATGCCGACTTCGGAGCGGATCTTCTCGATGTTGCGCAGGTCGTTGGTGAGCTCCACGCCGTCCACCACGATGCGGCCCTCCTGATGGGCCTCGAGGCGGTTGATGCAGCGGATCCAGGTGGACTTGCCCGAACCGGACGGTCCGAGCACCACCACCACCTCGCGCTCCTTGATCACCGCAGAGATCCCGTCGAGGGCCTGGAAGTCCCCGAACCACTTGTTGACCCCCTCGCACACGATGATGTCGTCGCGGGCGGCGAGTTCCTCGGTCAACGCAGTGGTGGCGTCGCTGACACTCATGGCCTCATCCCCCTGGTAAGAGCGTCGCTGACACTCATGGCTTCATCTCCCTGCGGTGTGTGTAGACGGTCGGCACGGCTAGCGCTCCCCCACTCCCAGCCGCTTCTCGATGCGCTGGCTGTGCTTGGACATGTTGTAGGCGAACAACCAATAGATGAACGACACGAACAGCAGACCCTCGCGCTTGACGCCGAGGAACTCCGACTGTGCGGAGATGACCTTGTCGGCGATCCGAAGGAAGTCGAAGATCCCGACGATGGCCAACAGCGAGGTCTCCTTGAATGTGGCGATGACCTGGCCCACCAGCGGAGGGATCGAGACCCGCAGCGCCTGGGGCAACACGATGAACAGGGTGCGCTGCACGGTGGTGAACCCGACCGCGTCGGAGGCCTCGTACTGGCCGCGGCGCACCGCCTGCAACCCGCCGCGCACGTTCTCGGCCAGGTAGGCGGCCGAGAACATGGCGAAGCCGATGGTGGCTCCAGCGATGTCGACCAGGGTCATGTTGTCGGGCAGGAACAGGTTGAAGATCAAGGTGAAGAAGAACAGGATTGTGATCAGCGGCACACCCCGGAACACCTCGATGTAGGCGGTGGCCAGCACTCGGAAGATCGGCAGCTTCGACGTGCGGGCCAGCGCGAGGAGCACGCCCATCGGGAAGGCCAGCAGCAGCGTGAAGGTGGCCACGATCAAGGTGATGCCGAAACCGCCGATCAAGGCGTCGGTGGGGGTGTCCACCGTCGACGGCGAGTTGACCAGCGTGACCAGCCAATGGAACACGGCCATGGTGGCCACCCATGCGCCCACCAGCTTGATCCGCTGGGAGCGGTCCCCGGCGAAGTTGTGGGCCAGCATCGCCACTACCGCCAGCAGCAGGAAGCTGATCCGCGCCTTCTGCAGCATGGGATACCAACCGAAGTAGGCGGCCACCCAGTTCAACACGGCCACCGCCACCAGCACCACCGCGATCACCCTGCCGGCCTCGCCTATTCGGGGGTGGGCCAGGAACCACATGACGAGGCCCCCGAAGGCGGCGAAGAACACGGCCATCGGGAAGTCGGTGGACAGCACATGGGCCCAGTCGAGGTCGGGGTCGCGCAGCACCGCCCAGTACAGAACGAACGGGGTCAGCACCCACAGCAGGTTCAGCGGAACCCGCAGCTTCGGTCCCAGCGTCGAGGCCCGCAGCGTCCGCCCGATCTGGTAGGCGCCCACCATCAGCGCCAGCATGACCGTCCACGGCAGCTTCGTGGTCATGGCCACGGTACGGCCGGGCTCGTTGATGAACTCGCCCTCCAGGAATCCGTAGTGCCCCCACGGGTACACCCACGCCGAGAGCACCATCACCGCGGCGCCGGCGAAGAACACGTGCACCGCCGGCACGAACGTGTTGCGCCGCCGGGCGTCGCCCAGCCCCAGCCAGACGGCTGCTCCCCCGCCGCCGAGCACGGCCGCGGCCAGCCACCACCACGCCCGATCCGACATGGCGTCGGCGAACGACTCCCGCACGACCTCGCCGTCCGCATACTGCTGCACGATCAGCACTAGGACGCTCGCCAGCAGCAGTCCGCCATGAGCACTCCTCGGCTCCGAACCGCCCCGCAGGTAGGTGCCCTGGATATGGAACCACACCGCGAGGGCCACGTTCCCCAACAGGAGCAGGCCCAGCACGGTGAAGGCGTTGGTGTCGAGCCAGTCGGCGAAGGATGTGCCGGCGGCCTCGGAGCCGTCGCGGTGCAGGGCCACGCCTTCGGCGTCGACCATGGCCGAGGGCTCGCGCAGCACGATCCCCATAGCGATCATCGCGCCGGTGCCCATCAGGTTCAAGGCGAGCTTCTTCATCGAGATGCCGCGCCCCGTGCGGGCCAGAAGCCCCAGCGAAAGCCCGGACAGCACCGCGATGGCGCCCACGCACACCCAGATGCGGACGTACTGCGACTGGGGGTAGGCGTGGGTGAACATGAACCGCATGTTCGTCTTGACGGCTCGCCACGTTCGCTCCTCGCTGAACGTGAAGTTGAGCAGGCCTCGAACGACAAGAACCACCAGCAACGAGAAGACGACGGTGAGCAGCGAGTTGGCCGCCGAGGAGAACAGGTTCCTGCCGAGCCACTCGCCCGCCGACAGGCTCGGTTCCTCCGGTTTCTGGGCGGCCTCGCGTTCGCCGTCGGGGGCCTCCGCCGCCGGGATCGCAGTGTCGTCCATCGGCGCGGTCATCTCAGATCACCAGCCATCTCAGCGCTCCACGATCTTCATGCGGATGTTGAAGAAGTTGACCACCACCGAGATCGTCAACGAGCAGGCCAGGTAGAACAGCATCCACAGCGAGATCACCTCGAGCGTCTTGCCGGTCTGGTTGTAGACGATCTGGCCCACCTGCACGAAGTCGCTGTAGCCCACCGCGATGGCCAGGGAGGTGTTCTTGGTGAGGTTGAGGTACTGGTTGCCCAGCGGCGGCAGGATCACCCGGAAGGCCTGAGGCAGGATGACCCGGCGCAGCATCGTCACCCGCCGCAGGCCGATTGCCTGCGCGGCTTCGGTCTGGCCCTTGGGAACAGCCAGAATGCCGCCCCGCACGATCTCGGCGATGAACGACGCGGTGTACAGCACCACCCCGAAGAACACGGCGGCACCGCCCTGTGTGAGGTTCAAGCCGGCCGGGCCGGGGTTGGGGAAGTTGCCGAGCTGTTCGACGTCGGGCGCCTTGACGTCGATGGGCTGCCCCGTGCGGCCGTCGCCGAACTTGTCGGCGACGACCCTCAGCAGGTCGGTGCCGGAGTTGATGATCCAACTGGCCAGTCCGGGCCATACGACCAGCACGAACGCGATCATCGCCAGCGCGCCCACCCCGGCGAAGATGATCCGGAACTTGTCGTCGTCGGTGAGCTTCATGAGCCCCGCGGGCGTGCGATGCTGGGCCAGGAAGCGGCGGATCCACCACGCCGCCGCGGCCAGCGCCGCCAGCGACAGCAAGACCTGCACGATGACCGGCGCCAACGACGAGAATGCGTCGCCGATGAGGTCGAATATGGCGCCCACCCAGCCGAAGATCGGATGGGCGAACCAGCCGACCAGGCCGAACACCGCGATCACGGCCCACATGCTCAGTACCGGATAGGTGACCCGGCCGGTGGCGTCGTGCAGGCGTTCCCGGCGGCGCTTCACGAACGAGCCGACCGCCCAGCCGATCAGAATGAAGATGAGCCACTGGTAGAAGCCGTCGTCTATGTGGACGCGCGGCACCGACACGCCCTTGTTGGAGAGGTGCAGAAGCCCGTTTATGGGGCCCTGGTCCAACTCGACGTTGGGAAGGGTGGCGACCAGGGCCCAGATGAACACGATCTGCACCAGCAGCGGGATGTTGCGCAGCGTCTCGATGTACACGCTGCACATGCGGCTGACGATCCAGTTGCTCGACAGCCGGCCCACACCGACGAGCACTCCGAGGATGGTGGCCGCGGCGATGCCGGCCGCGGCGATGCGCAGCGTGTTGACCGCACCGGCCCACAGCGCCCGGCCGGCGGTGTCGGGATCGGTGTCGATTCCTTCCCGCAGGTCGCTGCCGAGGCCGATGCTCAAGAAGTCGTACTTGATCTCGATTCCCTGGCGGTCGAGGTTCTCAAGGGCCTGCGTGGTGAGGAAGAACAGGGCGAAGACCACCAGCAGGAGCGTGAACACCTGGGCCAGCCACTTGACGATGGTGACATCGCGGTAGAACGGCGGCCGCTGCGACTGCGTCGCGGCCAGCGTGGCTTGGTCGGTGTTGGACACGCCGGGGCGCCTCCAAGGCAATCGCGGTCGGGGTTCGAGTACCTAAACGGCAACGGGGGTCCGGGACGGCTGTCCCGGAC
>JAJDZO010000134.1 GCA_022824605.1 Acidimicrobiia bacterium | reverse complement strand
ACTCCTGTCGTCTCCGGCACCGTGCTCATGCTCATCGCGGCCACCGTGCTGCCCGTCGTGTTCGAGACGCTCGGGGATGTGCCTGAGGACGTTCCCGAGGGCGCGGCCCCGCTCGTCGCGGCGACCACCATTGTGGTGGTGCTGGCCCTCGTGCTGCGCAGCCCGCCCGCCTTGCGGCTCTGGGCGCCCGTGATCGGCATCATGGTCGGTTGCGTCGTGTCGATCCCCCTAGGCCTCTACGACAACGCCCTCGTGAGAGACGCCGCCTGGGTGGACGCTCCATTTCGCGACTGGCCCGGCGTCGATCTCGTGCCCGACCGCGCCTTCTGGACACTGTTGCCCGCCTTCGTGGTGGTCACCATCGTCGTTGGGGTGGAGACAGTCGGCAGCGGCATCGGCATTCAGCGCGTCTCGCGGCGCACGCCACGAGCGACCGACTTCCGGGTCGTCCAGGGCGCTCTGAGAGGCGACGGCCTGATCAACTGCCTCTCGGGGCTGGTGGGCAGCCTCCCCAAGACCACTCACTCGTCGAGCATCGCCATCGTCGAGGCCACGGGCGTGGCGGCGCGCCGGGTGGGGGTCATGACCGGCGCAGTCATGATCGCCCTCGCCTTCCTGCCCAAGCTGACGGCCGTGCTGATCGCGATCCCGCCGGCGGTGAGCTCGGCGTACATGGTGGTGCTGCTGGGGATGCTCTTCGTGCAAGGCATGCAGCTCGTGCTGCGAGACGGTATCGACCACCGCACCACGGTCGTGACCGGCGTCTCGTTCTGGGTGGGGGTGGCCTTCCAGAACGAATGGGTCTTTCCCAGCATGATCGAGGGCAGCATCATCGAGGTGCTGCTCGGCAACGGCATGGCGGCTGGAACGCTCGTGGCGGTGCTCATGATGGGCTTCATCGAGGTGACGGGGCCGCGTCGCAAACGGGTGCACATACCGCTCGACAGCGGGGCGCTGGGGCGCCTCATGGAGTTTCTCGGCCTCGTCGCGAAGAGCCGGAGCTGGGACACGGCCTCGCAGCAGCGGCTCCAGGCGGCGGGAGAGGAGGCGCTAGCCGTCCTCGAACAGCAGGGCGAGACCGGGCGGCAGTTCCTGGTGACGGCGCGGCCGGGGAGCAACTCGTGCGAGGTTGAATTCGCGATGGTCGTCGAGGGCGGCAACATCGAGGACCGCCTCGCGTACCTCGACCATCTGCCGCCGCACCCCGACGAGGAGGAGATCTCGTTCCGTCTGCTACGTCACCACGCCTCGGAGGTGCGCCACCAGCGCTACCACGGCGCCGACGTCATCACGGTCACCGTCAACCGCATCACCGACGCCCCGCAGGACGGCAGCTAGCACATTGTTCCTCCGCCGTCGACGGTCGCGAGAGCACTGAAGAACAGCCCGTACCGCGCCCGGATCGTGAACGTGAAGGCGCACTGCCCTGCAGTCTCTTCCTCAGTCGATGAGATCTGGGTCCATGTCGACGTCCCTGAGACAAGCACGCTGTGGGACTTCGAGTTGATGATGATCTTCTCGATCTCGTCGAAGCCGGTGCTCGAACTCCACGCGAGGTGCGGCAGGCTCCATGTGAAGTTGTTCACCACGAAGTTCTGCCCGTACCGGGTGTACGGCCAGAAGGTGTTTTGTGGATTCAGCACGTTCGGCAGGTCTGGAGCGGTGAACTCGAGCGTCTGCGACGCTTTGCCTTCCTGCGTCTCATTGTCAGAGTCGCGCTCGTAGAGCGCGTTGATGGTGTAGGAGTACTTCTGCCCGGGGAAGCGCTGCTCCTCCGGCACGCCCGTCAACGGATCCGAGTAGTTGCGGTTCGACGCCAAGAGGCCGCCGACCGTGGTGAGCGTCCCGCTGATTGTGCGCTCAATCTTGAAGCCGAACAGTGACCACCCCGGCGGCGTCGAGGTGGATTCGTCGAACGTCCAGCTCAAGTGGACGCCGTTGGAGTGGGCTGTGGCGGAGAGAGTCGGCGCGTCGTAGTCCGTCGCCACCTCGTCGGGCGTCGCCGCCTGCTGCGCCGAGGCCTGCCCGGCCGCGATCAGCGTGACGATGGCGAGCGCCGCGGCCGCGCCGAACAGCAGCGCAACCAGAGAGCGCGGCCGCCCGGCGTTGAGCGAGGCAATGCGGGTCATGTCAACCTCCGTTTCGATGGCGGACGATGATCGGCGGAGCGGCGCTGTTCACGACGCGGCCTCTCGCCATCCTAGATGCAGGGGTGGTTGCGGTTGTTCTTTGCCCGGACCTGGTCACTGAAGAAGAGGCCGATGCGAACGCGCACCCAGAATCCGAACCAACAGGTGTTGCTGGTGCTGAAGGGCACGTCGCGGTAGTGCCCACGAGCTCTCATCCATTCAGAGGTAGAGGTCCACCGGTAGACGATGTACTCGCTCACGCTGTTGAAGCCGAGTTCAGCGTCCCACGACAGATGTGGCGGGTCCCACCGAACGTAGTCGTTGCGCCTGATCTGACTGGGCCGGGATGTGGTCTCGACGGTCACGTTCGTCGGTGGCGGCAGCGTGGGCGCAGTGAATGACACGATGGTGGACTTGCCGTGCTGGCGCGATCCGTAGGCGCCGCTGGCCAGCGACTCGAAGCGGGCGACCACGCCGTAGTTCCACTCATCGAACCCCGGCATCCGCTGCGTTTCGCCGACGCCCCTCATCGGATCCTTGGCGCTGCGCTGCGTTGGATCCAGCGACGACAAGGGGAGGAACATCGTTACGTCGTGGATGTTGCTCGACAGGTAGCGCCCGGCGCCGAAGCCGACCAGTTTCCAGCCCGGCGGACTGTCTTGTTCTGCGTCGAACTCCCACTCCATGAGGACGCCGTCGGCATGCGCGGTCGCTGACAGGTTGGACACCTGGTATCCGGCCTTGATCTGCGAGAGTGTGGCGGCGCCTTCGACCACAGCCTCGTTGCTGCTGCGTCCGGGCAGTTCGAAACCGTCCGAGTTGCGCTTGTAGGCGGCGCGGACCTGGTAGGTGACATCGGCGCCATCCCAGTACGCGTTCCTGGCCGCGCCGTTGATGCCATCGGTGTAGGTGCGGTCCGTCCCCGTGGCGGGCTTGAGCAGGCTGCCAGTGTCGTAGCCGTCGATCTTGCGGATGATGTCGAACTCGAACAGCTGCCAACCCGCCGGCTGTGGGCGGTCATACGTCCACGTCAGCTCCATTCCGGCTTCGGTCACGGTGGCGGTCAACACCGGCGGTGTGTCGCCTTGCTGCACCTCGAACGTCGTCGCCACGTCCTGTGCCGCCGATGGCTGCGCGAACGTCATCAAGGCGGCGACCATGGCGGAAACAACCACCGGGATCCAGAGCCGTCGCCATTTCAATGAATGTGCCGTCGGCATGTCAATCTCCTCGTGCCTCTAGGGCCTCTGGCCTCGCTGGGTATATGCCAAGCGTAAACGTTAACTATTAGGACTTCAAGAATGATCGGCGAGGTGCGGCCTCCAAAGCGGGGCGCGCAAAAGGGAACGTGGAAATCGGCGCGCAATGGCGCGTCTACGACGCTGGACTGCGGGAGGGCCGACGCCCTGGCGGTTATTTGCAGACCTGCACCCAGCCGGAGTATTTGACGGTGGCGGTGTCGGGTCTGTAGTCGTGGCCGTCGGGATAGGAACCCGGGTCGAAGTCGACGCCGTAGAAGAGCCCGTCCCAGTTCTCGAACACGGCGCGCACCCA
>JAJDZO010000374.1 GCA_022824605.1 Acidimicrobiia bacterium | reverse complement strand
ACCACGGGTCGTGGTCGGTGACCCACACCTATGAAGGCGAGCCGCTCATACCGCTGCTGCGCGAGAAGTGGGAGGAGGAGGCAGAGGCACCGAGGCTGGCGGGCCAGGAGCGCCGGATGCTGCAACTAGCCGCGGCCATGGATTCAGTTCCGAGCGGCTACTTCCAGTACTACTACTTCGAGGAGGAGATCCTCGCCGAGTATCACGCCAAGGCCACCACCCGGGCCGAGGACATCCTGGCCGAGGTGCCGTCGTACTGGTCGCACTACCGCGAGCAGGCCGAGAGCCCGGACCCGCAGCTCGACCCCTCCCGCTCGCGCGGTGGAATCCATGAACTCGAGCTCGCCATCGACTGCATGGACGCGGTGTTCAACGACCGCGACGAGGTCATGACCGTGAACGTGGCCAATGACGGAAGCATCGAGGGCTTCGACGATTCACTGGTGGTTGAGACCCTCGGCCGCTGCGACGCCGACGGCGTGCGACCCATCGAGATGCCGAGCCTGCCGTCGCATGTGCACGGTCTCGTGGAGGCGCTGGGCTACTACCAGCAGGCCGCGGCCGACGCGGCGTGGAGCGGGACCAGCCATGAGGCCGTCCAGGCCTTGGCCTCCCATCCCCTCGTCCGTTCGATCGACAAGGCCGAGCGGCTGTACGCCGAGATGGCCCACGCCCACCGGGACTACCTGCCCGAGCGCCTGATTCCCGCCTGAACCCTCTTGGGTCAGTGCTGTGCGAGTGCCAGAAGGCCCGCCCCGATCACGCCGGCGTCCGCCCCGAGACGGGCCTGCAACAGATCGGGAGGCTGGGGCCGGCTGGTGGTGAGCTCCTGATAATGCGCGGCCAGCGCTTCGAAGAAGCCACCGCGGCTGGAGCCGAGACCACCGCCGACGATCACGGCAGCCGGATCCAACATCGCGACCGCGTCGCGCAAAGCACAGGCGATGATCTGAGCGGCTCCCGTCACGATCACCGACCGAGTGTGGCGGGGGTCGTCGCCTTGGACTGGACCGGCCGCCTCGACAGCCGCTTCGATGGCCCGGCCCGAGGCCTGCTGCTCGACAGTCAAGGCGGCGTCCGGCCGTAGAGCCGCGCCCGGATCGACTCGCAGTTCGCCGAGGGCGATGGCCTCGCCACGATGTCCTGCCCAGGGCCGGCCGTCGAGCACCAGCGTCGAGGAGATGCCGGTGCCGATCACCACGAACAGAAAGCTGTCGCGGTGCCGTCCGTGACCGAAACGGGCCTCGGCCGCGGCCGCGCAGCGCACGTCGGAGTCCACCAGCATCTCCACCCCGGCGGGCGAGCGGGCAGGCAGGTTCTGCAACGACGGCAGCACCAGCGCGTTGGTGATGCGCCCGTCGGGCGACACGTACTCGGGCACGCCGACCCCGGCTCGCTCGATGTTCATGCCGCGGGCTTGCGCCGTGCGCGCCAGCCGGTCTACGAGCGCCGTCGCCGTCGTAGCCGCGGTGGCCGTCGATGGCCCGCACCCCACGCCCCGCTCCTCACGAGCCGCGCCCGTCGTCGGGGTTGAGGCGCGCGCTTGAGGCTCGGAGTCGGCCGTAGCTTCGGACGGGCGCGGTGCCGCAGCGGGTCGGTCCTCTCTGCCTTCGCGCGGTGTGGGTTCGCGGATGTAGAGGCTTGTGGACCCGTCGGCGGCGACCACTGCCGCGGCGATCTTCGTGCCGCCGACATCGATACCCACCGCGGCCGGCGCCATGGGCTCAGCGGCCCGCGCGGCCGGGATCCGTCCGGTTGGGCTGTCGGCTCAGCTCTTCCAGCGACATCAGTTCAACCCGGTTCAGGCCCGATGTCGTCGGCGCTGGTCCAGCCCGGTCCGATCCCGCACAGCCAGATCGCCCCGCTGTCGCCCGCCGACAGGTACGAGTGAGGTGTTCCCGGCGGCAGCACAGCCGCGTCGCCTGCGTCGAGGTACAAGCAGTTGGCCTCGTCGGCATCGGGGGTCCTGATCACCAGCCGGCCCGACAGCAACAGCACGAACTCCTCCCCGGGGTGCATTTCGTCGCCAGACGCGGCCCCGGCCCGCAAGTGGCATCGCATCACGGTGAGGTTCTCCGTAGCGGCCAGGAACCCAAGTTCTAGAGGTCCGCGAGCAGCCCAGGCGAGGTCGTGCTCACGCACAGGTGTGAGACGGTGAGCGAGCGCTCCCGCGGCCATGGGCCACGAGCCGAGCAGCCGGTCGTCTACGGTCAGGGTGTGCTCCAGGTACGGCTGCTCCCTGCCGTAGGCGCTGGAGGCGCCGGTGGCAGGGGTGGGCGAGAAGAACTCGAGCACCCGCACGCCCGTGTCGCCGGCGGCCCGCCCGTGGTGCCAGGTGTCGCGCCGGAAGAACACCGCTTCGCCCGCGGCTGCTCGCTGGGTCTCGCCCGTTGAAGGGTCGCTGAGCAGCAGCGTGCCGTCGAGCACGTAGAGCAGTTCGTCGGCCGCGAAGATGGTCGGGTTGTCGGGCGAGTGTCCGAAGCCTCCGCCCGGCGGCATCGAGAACTCCAGCACATGAAGCATCTGCGACGACAGGTACACCCGGTCGACCACGAAGCCCGACTCCGGGTCGCCCCACACGTGGCGGGTCCGCTCGGAGGTGGCGATGACCGTGGGCTGATCGAACACCGGCCGCGGCGTCGGACGTCTGGGAGCGGCGTTCATGGATGGCCGTAGAGGTGGCAGTCGGCGTCGGTCAGGGCCTGTCGGGCGTTGGGTCTCCGGCGTCTGGGCTCAGCGTTCATGCACTTACAGCTTGCCGCCGACGGATCGCCGATGGCACGTTGGCCGTGCCGGCACAGCTAGTGCTCTGTCCACAAACGTTTGCGCGCGTGGTGGGTGTGGTTGGGTTTCATGCT
>JAJDZO010000385.1 GCA_022824605.1 Acidimicrobiia bacterium | reverse complement strand
CTTCATCATCAACGGCACCGAGCGGGTGGTGGTCTCCCAGCTGGTCCGCTCGCCCGGCGTGATCTTCCAGCCCGGCGAGCGCTACCGCCTGCGCAACCTGGCCAAGTACCAGCTCGTGACGGGCACGATCCACCCCTACCGAGGTGAGTGGATCGAGTTCGACGTGGAGCAGAAGCCCCGCAAGGAGATCACCGCGGGAGTGAGGGTGGCCCGCAAGCGCCGCCTTCCGCTGTTCACCCTGCTGCGGGCGCTCGGCTACGACGAGGAGAACCATCCCGGCTTCCTTGAGCGGTTCGTGGAGCACTTCGACTTCCTGGCCGAGCAGTGGGAGAAGCAGGGTCATCTGGCTCCCACCCGCGACGAGTCGCTCATCGAGATCTACAAGCGGGTGCGTCCCGGCGATCCGACCACGGCCGATACGGCACGGTCCTATTTCGAGAACTCGTTCTTCAGCGGTCGCCGCTACGACCTGTCGCGGGTGGGCCGGCACAAGCTCAACCGCAAGCTCAGCCCCGAGTTCGACTTCCTCGAGAACACCTTCGGACTCGAGATCGAGCGCCCCGACCCCGACCAGTCCTTGCTGTCGCCCTGCGAAATGCTGGCCGCGGCCACCTATCTGCTCAACCTGGCCAAGGGCGAGCCCGGATACCGGCTCGACGACCAGGACCACTTCGCCAACCGCCGCATCCGCAGCGTCGGCGAGTTGATCCAGAACCAGGTTCGCATCGGTCTGTCGCGCATGGAGCGGCAGGTACGCGAGCGCATGACCACCCAGGACGTCGAGGCGATCACCCCTCAGACCCTGATCAATATCCGTCCGGTGGTGGCCTCCATAAAGGAGTTCTTCGGCACCTCGCAGCTCTCGCAGTTCATGGACCAGGTCAACTCGCTGTCGGGCCTCACCCACCGACGGCGTCTCTCGGCTCTCGGTCCGGGCGGGCTCAGCCGGGAGCGGGCCGGTTTCGAGGTGCGTGACGTCCACTTCTCCCACTACGGCCGCATGTGCCCCATCGAGACTCCCGAGGGTCCCAACATCGGGCTGATCGGTGGTCTCGCCTCCTTCGCCCGGGTCAACGAGTTCGGGTTCATCGAGTCGCCCTACCGGGTGGTGTCCGACGGGCGGGTCACCGACGAGATCGTCTACCTCGCCGCCGACGAGGAGGAGGAGTACGTCGTGGCGCAGGCCAATGCGCCCATCGACTCCGAAGGCCGGTTCATCAACCCCCGCGTGCTGGTGCGGCGATCGCCGCAGGCGGCCTCGCTGCAGGATCTGCGCCTCCAGTTGGAGCAGGAGGTGTTCTTCGGCGCCACCACCGAGATCTCGTTCGTGCCGCCCGACGAGGTGCAGATGATGGACATCTCGCCCAAGCAGATCGTGTCGGTGGCCACTGCGCTCATCCCGTTCCTGGAGCACGACGACGCCAACCGGGCCCTCATGGGCGCCAACATGCAGTGTCAGGCCGTGCCGCTGGTCCGCACCGAGGCCCCCTACATCGGTACCGGGGTGGAGGGCCGGGCCGCTCGCGACGCCGCCGACATGGTGATGGCCACCCACGACGGCACGGTCTTGGAGGTCGACGGCGACAGGATCGTGATGGACTACGCCGGCGTCGGACCGACCGAGATCCGGCTGCGCAAGTTCGAGCGGTCCAACCAGGACACCTGCATCAGCCAGAAGCCCCTGGTGCGCCGGGGTGACAGGGTCGCCGCCGGCGATGTGCTGGCCGACGGCCCGTCCACCGACCACGGCGAGCTGGCGCTGGGCAAGAACCTGCTGGTGGCCTTCATGTCGTGGGAGGGCTACAACTTCGAGGACGCCATCATCTTGTCGGAGCGCCTGGCCCGTGACGACGTGCTCACCTCGATACATATCCACGAGCACGAGATCGACGCCCGCGACACCAAGCTCGGCTCCGAGGAGATCACCCGGGACATCCCCAACCTCTCCGATGACATCCTCGCCGACCTCGACCACCGCGGCATCATCCGTGTCGGTGCCGAGGTCGGGCCCGGCGATGTGCTGGTCGGCAAGGTCACCCCCAAGGGCGAGACCGAGCTCACGCCGGAGGAGCGGCTGCTGCGGGCCATCTTCGGCGAGAAGGCCCGAGAGGTGCGCGACACCTCGCTCAAGGTCCCCCACGGCGAGTCCGGCAAGGTGATCGACGTCAAGGTGTTCGACCGCGACGATCCCGACGCCGGCGAACTCCCGCCCGGCGTCAACCAGCTGGTGCGGGTGTACGTGGCCCAGAACCGCAAGATCAGCGTTGGCGACAAGCTGGCCGGCCGCCACGGCAACAAGGGCGTGATCGCCAGGATCCTCCCCGTCGAGGACATGCCGTTCACCGCGGACGGCACCCCCGTCGACATCATCTTGAATCCCTTGGGCGTGCCGTCGCGTATGAACGTGGGCCAGGTGCTGGAAGCCCACCTCGGCTACTGCGCTCGCTACGGCTGGCAGATCAACGGCGAGAGCGTCGGCGACGAGCCCGTGCAGGGCACGGAGCGCAAGACCCGTCCCGTCACCCCTCCGGCGGTGCATGTGGCCACCCCGGTGTTCGACGGGGCCACCTGGGACGAGCGAAACCTGGCCCAGGACAAGCCCACCATCGTGGACATTCTCAGCAACCTCAACGCCGAGACCCCCGAGGGTCGCCGGCTGATCAACGTCGACGGCAAGCAGACCCTCTACAACGGGCGCACCGGTGAGCCTTACGACAATCCGGTCACCACCGGCTACGTCTACATGTTGAAGCTGGCCCACCTCGTCGACGACAAGATCCACGCTCGCTCGACCGGGCCGTACTCGATGATCACCCAGCAGCCGCTGGGAGGCAAGGCGCAGTTCGGCGGTCAGCGCTTCGGCGAGATGGAGGTGTGGGCGCTGGAGGCCTACGGCGCGGCGTTCTGCCTCCAGGAGCTGCTCACGGTCAAGTCCGATGATGTTCTCGGCCGGGCCAAGGCCTACGAGGCCATCGTCAAGGGCGAGAACGTCCCCGATCCGGGAATCCCGGAGAGCTTCAAGGTGCTGATCAAGGAGATGCAGTCGCTCTGCATCAACGTCGAGGTCCTGTCGGCCGCGGGCGAGCAGATCGAGATGCGCGAACTCGACGAGGAGAGCCTGCGAACGGTGGAGGCTCTCGGCATCGATCTGCAGCGCCCCGAGCGCGGCAGCGACGAGGACGACCTGGCCCGCGCCGCCCGCCACTGAGCCGGCCGCCGACCACACAGAACTACGAATACGCACGAGGAGACGCCCATGCTCGACGTCAACGATTTCAGTGATCTGAAGATCGGACTGGCCAGTGCCGACTCGATCCGCACCTGGTCGAACGGCGAGGTCAAGAAGCCCGAGACCATCAACTACCGCACGCTCAAGCCCGAGAAGGACGGCCTGTTCTGCGAGAAGATCTTCGGGCCCACCCGCGACTGGGAGTGCTCGTGCGGCAAGTACAAGCGGGTGCGCTTCAAGGGCATCATCTGCGAGCGCTGCAACGTGGAGGTGACCCGCTCCAAGGTACGGCGCGAACGCATGGGCCACATCGAGCTGGCCGCCCCGGCGGTGCACATCTGGTACCTGCGGGGCACCCGTTCCTGGCTTGCCTACCTGCTGATGGGCACCCAGCCCAAAGAGGAGCTGAAGGCCAAGCAGCTCGAGAAGGTGATCTACTTCGGAGCCAACCTCGTGGTCGGTGTCGACGAGGAGCGCCGCCACGAGGACATGCACGAACTCGAAGCGGAGATCCGCCGCGAGCTCGATGCCATCAAGGCCGACGGGGTTCTCGAGTCGACCCAGCGCTCCGAGCAACTGGAGGCCGATCTGGCTGAGGCCGAGGCTCAGGGGGCGAAGGACTCGGAGTTGCGGGCCCTGCAGCGCCAAGCCGACAAGGACTTCGAGGAGATCGCCGAGCGTTACGAGGCGGAGCGTGAGCGGGTCGAGCGGGCCTGGGAGGTGTTCACGGAGCTGTTCAGCCGCCAGATCATCGAGGACGAGGAAGTGTGGCGGGAGCTGATCGACCGCTGGGGCGACTACTTCGAGGGCGGCCAGGGCGCCGACGCCATCGCCCGTCTGATCGCGGCGCTCGACTTCGACGCCGAAGAGGAGACCCTGCGGACTCAGATCAATCCCCCGGAGGGCCAGCGGCCGCTGTCGGCCCAGCGCAAGCAGAAGGCCATCAAGCGGCTGCGGATCCTGGCCGCGTTCAACCGCCGCGACAACTACGGCCGCCGCATCAACGACCCTCGGGCCATGATCCTCGACGTCGTGCCGGTGATACCGCCGGAGTTGCGTCCCATGGTGCAGCTCGACGGCGGCCGTTTCGCCACCTCGGATCTCAACGATCTGTACCGGCGTGTGATCAACCGCAACAACCGTCTCAAGCGACTGCTCGATCTGGCCGCGCCCGACATCATCGTCAACAACGAGAAGCGGATGCTGCAGGAAGCGGTTGACGCCCTCTTCGACAACGGGCGGCGGGGCCGTCCGGTGACCGGTCCGGGCAACCGGGCCCTGAAGTCGCTGTCGGACATGCTCAAGGGCAAGCAGGGGCGCTTCCGCCAGAACCTGCTCGGCAAGCGGGTCGACTACTCGGGCCGTTCGGTGATCGTGGCCGGGCCGACGCTGCGGTTCCATCAGTGCGGCCTGCCGAAGATCATGGCCCTCGAGCTCTTCAAGCCCTTCGTGATGAAGAAGCTGGTGGACGTGGAGCTGGCCCCCAACATCAAGTCGGCCAAGCGCATGGTGGAGCGTCGCCGGCCCCAGGTGTGGGATGTGCTCGAGGACGTGATCCGCGAGCATCCGGTGCTGCTGAACCGGGCGCCCACGTTGCACCGTCTGGGCATCCAGGCCTTCGAGCCGGTGCTGGTGGAAGGCAAGGCGATCCAGATCCATCCGCTGGTGTGCGCCGCGTTCAACGCCGACTTCGACGGCGACCAGATGGCCGTACACCTGCCGCTGTCGGCTGAGGCGCAGGCCGAGGCCCGGGTGCTGATGCTGTCGGCCAACAACGTGTTGAGCCCCGCTCATGGACGCCCCCTGGTGACTCCCACCCAGGACATGATCATCGGCGCGCACTATCTCACCGAGATGGTCGCCGACCCGGCCGCCGAGCGGGCCTTCCGCACCATCGACGAGGTCCGTTTCGCTCTTGACAACGGCGACATTGCGTTGCACACGCCCATCGAGTACCGCGGCGCGCCGGATCTGCTCCTGGAGCCGTCCAACGGCGCGGCGGCCCGCTACGAGGCCACCACCGCCGGGCGGGTGTTCTTCAACGACGCCCTGCCCGACAGCTTCGGATATGTCAACTACACCGTCGGCCAGCGCCACATGGGCGAACTCGTCGACCGGCTGGCCCGCGGCTTCTCCGTGGCGGAGGTGGCCACCAGTCTCGACGCGGTCAAGGACATCTGCTTCGAGTACGCCTCCCGCTCGGGCCTCACGATCTCGATCGACGACGTTCGCACGCCCAAGCAGAAGACCGAGATCCTCGACCGTTACGAGCGCCAGGCCGACAAGATCGAGCGCCAGTTCCGCCGGGGAATAATCACCGACGGCGAGCGGCGCCAGCTTGAGGTGGAGGTCTGGTCCGAGGCCACTGAGGAGGTCACGGGCCGGATGAAGGACGAACTCGAGTCCGACGCCTTCAACCCGGTCAACATGATGGTCGCCTCGGGCGCCAGGGGCAACATGATGCAGATCCGCCAGATCGCGGGTATGCGCGGCTTGGTGGCCAATCCCCGCGGCGACATGATCCCCCGTCCGATCAAGAGCAACTTCCGTGAGGGACTGCGGGTCCTCGAGTACT
>JAJDZO010000174.1 GCA_022824605.1 Acidimicrobiia bacterium | reverse complement strand
ATCCGGGCCTCGTCGTCGTGTTGCACAAGATCGGGCGAGAGCGCGACGCGGCCGTGTACCGGACCTTCCCTTCCTTCGTAGCCCACGCCGATCGCCTCATCGACCCCGTTCCGATCACCGCGAAGAGCCGCCGGGTGCTCGAACTGACCTTCGCCGGTCTGGTTCAGGCCCGCCTGTACGGCATCCACGAACCGTCCGCGCTCGCAGCTGGACTGAGCCAACTGACGACGCCCGCGACGGTCAAGCGCGCTTTCGCGCGGCTGCCAGTTCACGAAGCCAGCGAGCTTGCGGCCTTGGTCGAGATGCTTGGGTTCGACGGGCCGCTCGACGAGAATCTGCGCAACGACATGGCCACGTACTTGCGTGAGTTCTACCGGGCGCTGAACGACCCGGCCAGTACCGCGACCTGGGTCAGCGAGCTGTTCCCGACCGGCGCGCCGATGCGGTCTCTGCGCGACGTCGAAGAGCAGGCCCCGGTGATCTCGAGGGGAAGCAGGTCGTGAGAGTCGAGCGCGGCGCCTCGCAAGTCCTCTTCGGCTTGCTTCCCGGCCAGACCGCCGATCTCGAAGGCCGCATCTGGAGGGTTATGCGCTGGCTTGACCCGGTGCCGATTCCACTCGACCAGGATGCGGTGCGCGCTGCTCTGCTGCACGCCATCGCTCCGTGGATCACCACCGGCAAGGACGATGGCCTCGGACGTGATCTGCATGCCCGTGCGACTGTGGAGGTTGTCAGGCTCAACATGGACCGCGGTGTCCTCGTGGAGCCCTTCCCCCAGCAGTGGCGCTGCAAGCAGTGCGGCAGCCTCGCCTCCAAGCGCGACGAGCGATGTTCCTGCGGCGGACGCTCTCGTGCCCAGATGCAGTTCGTCACCTACCACGAATGCGGCGCATCGGGGGCACCGAAACTGCCCCGATGCAGCACCCACAACGCAGTCGCCGTGCGGCTGCCGGGCACCGCGACGGCACGAGAGCTTCGGTTCTTCTGCCCGCAATGCCGCACCGCGCTGACATCGGGAGGATTCCCGTTCCAGCCATGCTCATGCGGCGACGGCGGAAAAAGTTTGACGGTGCATCGAGCGGCGGTCGTCTTCTCTCCCCGGTTCGCTGTGCTTGTCAACCCGCCCGATCCTTCCGATGCCGCCCATCTGCGCGCCGCTGGAGGAGGCGCGCGAGCCCTTGAGTGGATCCTCAACGGGATGGACGCCGACGATCCCACTTCAGGAAGACAGACGTTCGCCGGCCTCAGAGACACCCTTCGACAGTCGGGCCTGTCCGACCAGGCTGCACGCGATCTCGCCCAAGCCGCGGTCGACAGGGGCGAAGCCGAGGCCGGAGACGGCACCGCCGACATCGGACTCCCCGACTCCGTACGCGACAAGGCATACGAGGAGGCCTTGAGTCTCGCCTCAGCAGTACGTGGCGGCCGCACACGCGTCAGCGACATGGTGGACGGAACGACACCACCGCTGCGCACCCTGTATGAAGGCGCCTACGACGACGCAATGCGCCGTGCACACCTAGAGGGCGTCGAGTTGCTCGACAACTTCCCGGTGGCGACCCTCGCCTTCGCCTACACCCGTGGCGATCTAGACCCGGGCGCGGCGCGGCTGGTCCCATTCCGTGAGCGCGGAGGACTCCGCGCCTACGGGTCGCTGACCCGCACAGAGGCACTGCTGTTTCGCCTGGACCCGCTGCGCGTCTACCAGCATCTCAAGCGAGCAGGGCACCACCTCCCTGACGTAGACGACCCGCAGGGCGCGCGACTGGCGCTGCTAGAGCGCATCGGAATCCCCCATCCCGCCCAAGAGGACCCCCAAGCACTCGGCGGTGATCTGCTAACGCTCGTCCACTCCTATGCACATCGAACCGTTCGCCGCTTGGCGTCTTTCGCCGGAATCGAACGAGACGGACTAGCCGAGTACCTCCTCCCCCACCACCTCGCCTTCGTGATCTACGCAGCATCGCGCGGCAACTTCGTTCTTGGCGGCCTTCAAGCAGTCTTCGAGACGAGCCTGCATCGGTTCCTCCAAGACCTGGTCGAAGGCGAGTCACGGTGCGCACTCGACCCGGGATGCAAAAGCGGAGGCGGCGCCTGCATGGCGTGCCTCCACCTCGGCGAACCGTCCTGCCGCTGGTTCAACCGCTTCCTGAACCGCTCCGAACTCTTCGGGCCACAAGGATTCCTCAAGGAGAGCACCTGAGATGGACGACGCCGAGTTGGTCGGCGGAGTCCTCGACGCCGCACTCGACCCACGCGACGCGGCGCACCAGCTAGCCGACCTGCTACTCGCACCTCTCGCGGACCCCGCCGCAGCCGCCCAAGCCGGCCTGGCCCCCGAACTAGTTGAGGTACTACGCGCTCGCCTCGGCGAAGACCCGGACCGGATCAACACCGCATGTCAGCAAGGAGCGGCATGGGTCCTCGGACGAAGATCCGCAGCAGCCCAAGAACCATGGGACCTCGTGGCGTCCCTGCCCGCGGGAACGGACCTGCCCCCCGGCCTCAACCGCACAACCGGCGAGACCATGGTCCAACTCGTCGTAGAAGCCACCACAACCCTGAGGCTCGCCACCCCCTTCATCGACCGCCCCGGGCTCTCGTTCCTCCGCGATCCCATCGCCGTAGCAACGGACCGCGGCGTGAGAGTCGAGATCCTCGTTCCGACCCGCTCCTCCCAATCCAACGACGCCCTCAACGAGCTTGAGAAAGCGATCATCCGTCACGGATCCATCAATCATCTCCAGATGTCGCGATTCCGCACTGATGCACCATGGGCACACCTGAAGGTCCTGACAGCCGATGCCTCGGTCGCCTACATCGGCAGCGCGAACATCACACGAGCGGGCCTCACCGGACCCAACCTTGAACTCGGCGTGCTAGTGCGCGGCAGCAGCGTCCAGGCCGTAGAGCGAATTCTCGACATCTATGGAGAGTCAGGAACGTCGACATCATGAATCGGCCGGAATCCAGTGTTCCGCCCGGGGCGCACAGGAGCCGCGAATGTTCGGTCCACGAGCTGGAGCGGCCCGTCTAGCTGTGGACGATCCCTGCGTCGGTCTCGTTCCGCAGCGCGTCGAGTACTGACGCCTGCACGCGGTCGGCGATGGACTCCGGATCCTCGTGCTCCCAGAACCTCAACACCGTCCATCCGGCCTGCCGCAGATAGTCGGTGGTCTCAGCGTCCCGTTCGATGTTGCGGGCGATCTTGTCGGCCCAATACTCGGGGTTGGTAGCGGGTTGTGTGTGGTGCTCGGGGCAGCCGTGCCAATAGCAGCCGTCCACGAACACCGCGATCCTGCTCCTGCGCAGTACCAGATCGGCTGTGCGGGGAAGCTCAGGCTGGGGACGGACCGACACCCGGAATCGAAGACCCCGCCGGTGAACGGCGGACCGCACAGCCAGCTCCGGTTTGGTGTCGCGGCTCCGGTTGCCCTGCATCGACTTGCGCGTACCAGGCGACGAAGCCCAAGACCCGCTCCCAGAGCCCTCGGCCACCTGCAGGACCCTAGCGGTCGGTCCCGCGCCGAGTGACAGCCATTGCGGATCAACTAGACAGCCGGGACTCCGGTCACGGCGGCGACATCAGTCTCAGATTGTTGCATGTCCGGGCAGGCGACTGTCCGGGCGTCCTGCCATCCGATGACAACCATCACGGCCGCATACACAAAGATCTGACAGTCCCGGCGGCCATCGCAGGCGAGCGCGCAGGGGGCTCTGCACGGGGAGGGGTCGGTCCTTGAGGGTTGCGTTCCTGCTCATTCCCGGTCGCGTTCCTGCTGCTGAGGTTCGTGAACCCGTGTTCGGAGCCGAGGTGATGTCGGCGTTGATAGGAGTCGGGTGGTTTGTGGGGGTGCGTTAGCGTTGGCGTTCATAGGTGGTTTGGCCGCCACACGTTTGCACTACAAGTGCCGCCCGCCTTCACAGGGGTGAGAACGCGGCCCAGACGACCGCCGACTCGCCGTTCCTGGGAGCGGTCTGGGGGCCCGCGGAACGCTCAGGAACACTGATGAACGCACCGGCGAACGCGATTGCGATGACAGTGCATGTCGTTGGTCTTCGATCGCTGGAGTCGTTGCGGCATTCGGGCTGGTGGCGCGGTGCCGGTAGAGGTGAACGCGCCGGTCTTCGCGTGGCGGATCGGCCGCGGCGTGTGTAGCCGTTGCGGTCGGCGGTGGTGAGCCCGGTCAGGGGGGTTAGATGATTGACATGCCGCCGGTGTCGCGGTATCGCTCAGGGCCGAGAAGTCCGCGGGGATCGGAGCCTGTCCAGATTCCATCAGCGCGTGTTTGTGCGTCGCGGTTCAGGTCGGGGCCGTGAAGTTCTCGGGCGGTCGACTTGGCGAAGGCAACGAGCTGTTGGTAGGCGTCGTCGTCGAGGTCGAACAGGGCGCGTGGGTGCTCATCGATGTAGTCGAGGGCCTCTGCCAGAAGCGTCGGCGCGAAGCCGGCGTCTTTGGCGCTGGCCAGCTCGCAGATCTCGTTGAGCGAGAACCGCTGGGCCAAGGCCCGAAAGTCGATGTAGTCGCGGGGCTCGGCCCGGCCCGTCAGCGCCAGGGTCTTGTCGGCTGCAAGCTCGCGCTCAGCGAGAATCGCGCCTTCATCAGAGTGCTGCGCGGGCATGAGCCGGATGTCGGTGGCAACGTCGATGTGGGTCACGTCGCTTTCGGATTCGATCTGGAGCCGCGCAAAGGTCTCCTCGGCTCGGATCTCGGTGACAACCAGCCCTGCCGCGGTCAGTTCCTGGGTGAGGGTTTCAACGACGGGGGTGACCGAATCGGGATGCGGCATGAAGAAGTCGAGATCGCCGGTGCCGCGCTGCACGACGCCGGAGACAATCAGCGCAGCCCCGCCAGCAAGCGCTACCCCATAGCCCGCAGGCAGGCCCCCAACAACGGCCCGCACCTGTTGTTGCAGATCAGTCAGCGGCACCGATTCGGCTAGCCGATCAGGCCGCGGTCGCGCAACCAGCCGCTCCAGGCAGCCCGCACATGCGGCGACAGCCACAACTCATCCCAGACGTCCACCAACTTGTCAACATCGATGAATGAGCGCACGTCATCGTCGAGGCCTTCGGTCATCACCCGCGCATAGGCCGCCCGCAGCTGTCTGCGGTCATCGAGGTCATAGACATACGGGAAGCTCCAAGCAACATGGCGCGGCAACCTCACCCTGCCTGTGGCCTTGGGCAGGGACCGGTCCTCGATGTCATCTGGGATCGACACCGGCCTCAACAGCAGCGGTCTAGGCTCCATCTCCACATACTACGGCCTGCCGACAATCACAGCCCGCCAAAGAAGCCGAAATGCACCCTCGCCTCAACAGCGTTCGCGGGTGCGTTCCTGAGCGTTCGCGGCCCCCAGACCGGCCCCAGGCCCGGCGAGTCAGCGGTCGTCTTGGCCGCGTTCGCGCCCCTATGGAGGGGGGCGGGCACTCTAGTGCAAGCGTGTGGTGGCCAAACTGACCAGAAACGCCGTCACGAACGGTCCCCACCAACAACCGAGCCCGAACGACCTCCGACACCACCGGACACAGCCCCGACGCCGGACTCCTAGCCCCGTCGCTCTACAGCCAGGAACGCAACCTGAATGACGAGGAATGCAACCCGCAGCGACCCACCGTTCCCCTTGCAGAGCACCCCGCCGGGCCGGGCGGGTAGACGCCGCCTGGGCATGGGCTCCCCGCAGCGATCGAACCGCCAGGGCTCTCTCGGGGAGTTCGTCGCTTGCAGCGGTCGATACCGTCCCGAGGCGGGATCACCCGGCTCGGGCGGCCCCGCTGGGCGGTTCGAACTCACTGGTCTTGACAAGACAAAGCCGCCGAGGCGACTGCGGATTGTCCATCATGCGCCCCCGCAAGCGCCACCACCGACATCTTCTACCCGGTCCCTTCCCGCTGCCGACACCAGTGTTGGGTCACGTTCGAGCAGGTCAAAAAGAGGTGCGTTCGCGAGCGTTCGCGAGCGTTCGTGTCTCGTCTCTAGGTTGCGGGCATGGCTCAGCACTGCCTGACCCACACGACAGGCGGCTCACGACTGGTATCGAGGCACCCAACGCTCCCACCGGAGGAAGTCCATGCTCGCGACCTCACGACCCGAACGCCAGATTCTGCGGGTCGCCGACCTCCAGGCCCAGCTTGGGCTGTCAAGAACAACCATCTGGCGCCTTCGTCGAGCGGGCGAGTTCCCCCAGCCCATCCGACTCAGCGCCAACGCCGTCGGCTGGCCCGCCCACCTCATCGACGAATGGCTCACAGCGCGCCCCGAGGCGTGACCAGAAGCTCAAGCTCGCTCAAGGGGCCCACGCCACAGCCGCTATCCCGACCCCAGCTCAGAAGCCCCAGAGCTGATCGCCGAGGCCATCGAGGCGTTGTCGCCCGTCTCCATTGTGTGCTACAACGAAGTAACGCTTTAGGGATAGAACGATGTACGGAGACATCCGCAGATGGGCGCAACAGTTGCCAGTCGGCGAGCTGTTCGATCTCGACGACGTGCAGAGAGCCTTCCCCGACAAGTCACGAGACGCTCTCAAGATGGCCTTGGGCAGGCTCTGCCGCGGCGACGACCCGCTTATAGCGCGCGCCTGTCGAGGGGTCTACGGCCGTCGCCGGGTCGGGGCCCGCTACCGGACGAAGCTGCCGGCCGCGGCGCTCAGTGCCTTGCCGTGGCGGGTCGCAGGGCCTGGCGCCGGCAGCACCGGGCCCGCCGTGATCAACCAGATCGGCTGGAGCACCCAGGTGTCGCCGCGTCCTTGGGTGGCCGTCGTGGGGCGGCCACCACGATGCCCAGAAAGTGGCGCGGTGTTCGTCGGGCGCTCCAACACCAATCGCCTGGACCTGCGGCGATGGGAGGTGTCGCTGCTTGAAGCTGTTCGATGCTTCGACGACTGGGCCGAGATGCCTTGGGGTGAGGCGCTGGAGAAGTTCAGCCGCAACAACCAGTGCGGCTACTACGGCGACGAGGTGCGCAGCGACCTGCTGCTCAAGGCAGCCGAGGCCGAACGCGGACTGGGCCCGGACTTCCTGCCGAGATGCCGCGCTCTCGCCGCGGCCGCCGACGCCGCCGCGGTCCGCTAATGGGTCGCAACTGCGCCGGCAGGGTGCCAATCCCGGGCGGGTCGCGTGCTTTGCGTGCTTTCAGCGCAAGCCAGATCCAGGTTCTGCCACAAGCACTCGACGGCTGCCCATACGCTCGCCCCCAGGCGTGATCGCATGCCCAAGCCCGAAACGGTCATCCAAGAAGCACGCACGGCACGTCGAACAAGGACACGGCAGAACCGTCGGCTTCCGGTGTGGGAACCACCGTCACCGCTGTCACCCGCGGCAACTACTCTCGACGCTGTGGCAAGCCCCACGGCCATGACGGTGATCACCGCCCCCGCGGCTTCTGCGGCTGAGGCTCTGGAGCCCTGCGAGAGAGCGATCCTGTCGGTGCTGCGCTTGTGGCCACGCGGCGCCGCTGAAGCCGCGGTCGCTGACCGCGCCGGCCTCGACGCCACCACTGCTGCGGCGGCGCTGCACCGGCTCAGCGATGCCGGGTTGGTCGTGTCCAGCGAGGAGACCCCACCGGCGCGGCACCAACATGAGCACATCGTGTTCTGGCGCCTCGCCAGCGCCTCGATGACCGCGGCGCTCATGGCCCATGTGCCCCGACCCGACCCCACGCAGCATCGAGGCCCCCAAGGACCGGTGCCCGACGAGTTCTGGCACCACTTCTGTTCCGGATCAGACCCCGCCGACCTGCGCCTGCCCCGCGACGCCACCCTGGTGGGCTGCCGCCTCATCGAAACCTTCGACTCCGAGGCCCGATGCTGGGTGCTATCACACTTCACCGTCGAGCAGCTCACCGCCTGCCACAGCCGCTACCCCGACCCCAGCTCAGAAGCCCCCGAGCTGATCGCCGCGGCCATCAAGGCACTGACTCGACCGCCATCGAGGACTACAGCGACGTCCTCAACGACCACATGATCGCGGCATGGCCCCGCCTCGCCGCCGCCCTCGAAGGCCTCGACTGCGCGCTGATGGGAGGCACCGCGGTCGCCATGATGCTGCGGCACCGCCACAGTGTCTTGCAGGATCGGCTTGCGGCGCGCAACCGTGACCTTCCGCCCGGCACGTTCCGAATCACCGCCGCGGAGATGGAGGAGTTCGCCAGCTTCTTCGAGCGCCCGACCCCGGAGGAGCTGGCGCTCGGAACCGAGGACTAGGGCGACAATCCCGGTCGCGGGTTCGGTGCCGTGGCCTTAGAACTCATGCCACTTCACCGACGGGTCGTCCCAATGATCCAGGCGGCGTATCAACTCGGTGTCGGCATCCGGCACGACCCCCCACAGGCAGGCGAGCCAGACCAACTCGTTCGCCTCGTCCGT
This sequence comes from Acidimicrobiia bacterium, assembly GCA_022824605.1. Taxonomy (GTDB): domain Bacteria; phylum Actinomycetota; class Acidimicrobiia; order Acidimicrobiales; family Aldehydirespiratoraceae; genus Aldehydirespirator. The sequence goes on along the minus strand of JAJDZO010000174.1, from coordinate 797 downwards.
GGCGTAGATCTGAGCCATCAGTTGAACATCCACTACGCCGTCGTAGACGGCGAGGATCCGATCAATGACCCGCGGCTCCTGGGCGTAGCGCTCGAACTGAAGCCACAGGCAGCACAGATCCACCTCCGGCGGGCCGATCTCAATGTGGTCGAGATCAATCAACGCCAAGGTCCCGTCATCAAGGCGCGCAGCGTTGGGCGGATATGGGTCGCCGTGGATCAGCACCCGGGGGTGTCCCTCACCGCTGAGACCGGCCCAGCACTCGGCGAACGCCTCCACCCGCTGGTGAAACACCTCTTCAAGGAAGGTACGCACCTGGGCTGGCACACCCCTTGCCGTCATCAACGGCAGCCTGTTCGCCCAGCGGTTGAGATAGGACACGCGGGGATCCCAAACTGCCAGATCACTGGTCATCTCGAAGCGGTGACATCGCGACACCAACTCGACAAGATCTTCAAGGGCCACCGGTCCGGCAGCGGAGTGCATCGGCCAGAAAGTCACGACTCGACCGTCGCTCAACCGCCTGGGAGCGCACAGCGGGGCCACGATCGGTGCTCCCGCTGCAGCTAGTTGATTGATGCGATTCAGGTAAGCGGCGTGGTCTTCAAACGGTCGGTAGCTGGTGTACGCGACCCTGGCAACGACCTTGTCGTCACGGCTTCGGAGCACGATGTTGTTGCCTAGGCGAAGCAGCGTGAACCCGGCGGCAGTGAGCTCCAGCCCGCGAGCCGTGTCACGAACCAACTCGGCGGCTCGTTCGACATCCGGCGCGGCGTGCGTAGGGCCTTGGCCACCCA
>JAJDZO010000181.1 GCA_022824605.1 Acidimicrobiia bacterium | reverse complement strand
GGGGTGGGTTTCGAGCAGTTCGCCAAGGTGGCCTACAAGAACCATCTGCATTCGACGCTCAACCCGCTGGCGCAGTACCAGAAGGAGTTCTCGCTCGACGCGATCATGGAGTCGCCCATGATGAGCTACCCCAACACGCTGTTGATGTGCTGCCCCACCGGCGACGGCGCGGCGGCGGTGGTGCTGGTGTCGGGGGAGAGGCTGGCCTCGATGCCGTCGCATGTGCGCAAGCGGGCGGTCAAGGTGGCGGCGTCGGTGCTCACCTCTGATCCGTTCACCGAGGAATGCCAGGTGCAGCCCGACGTGAACACCCTCACCCGCAACGCCGCCGAAGCGGCTTACGAGACGGCCGGCGTCGGCCCTGAGGATCTCGACATGGTGGAGTTGCACGACTGCTTCGCCACCGCGGAGTTGATCCACTACGACAACCTGGGCCTGTGCGAGCCGGGCGGTGCGGGAGAGTTCATCGACTCGGGCGGGCCGTTCCGTGACGGCGCCACCCCGGTCAACGTGTCGGGCGGGCTGATCTCCAAGGGTCACCCCATCGGCGCCACCGGCGTGGCCAACGTGTACGAGATCACCACCCATCTGCGAGGCGAGGCCGGCGACCGCCAGGTGCCCGGCGCCAGAGTAGGACTCTCCCACGTGATAGGCCTCGGTTCAGCCTGCGGAGTCCACATCCTAGAAAAACCCGCCGCCTGACCCCATCGAAGCCTTCTCGACGGCTTTATCCTTGAAAATCCACCGTTCAATGGTCGCTTTTCAAGGATAATGTGGCGGAATGGATGACGCCGAGCCGAACAGCGTAACGACGAGCACATCAACGTTCGCGGGCGACTCCTTCGTGGAGCGGGCTGCTGAGACTGAAGCGCTGAGAAGCGCTATTGCGCGATCGCCGGTGACTCTGCTCACCGGCCCGCGCCAGGCCGGCAAGTCCACACTGGTGCGCCGCGTGGTGGCGCCATCTCCGGCGGCGATGTTCGATCTGGAGGACTACCGAGACGTCGCACGTCTTGCCGACCCGATGCTGGCACTGCGCGACAGTGTCGAGACCATCGTGATCGACGAGGCTCAACGGATGCCGGGACTGTTAGCGTCGCTTCGGGTGCTCGTCGATGAGAACCGCCGTGCGGGCCGCTTCGTGGTCCTCGGCAGCGCGTCGCCAGAACTGACGGGTCTGGGCTCCGAGTCCCTGGCGGGGAGGGTGACGCAGGTCCAGTTGTCGGGCTTCCGGCTGGCCGACGTGGGCGTCAACCGGCTCGACGACCTGTGGCAGCGCGGCGGTCTTCCCGAGTCGTTCCTCGCCGACGATGAGCAGTTGTCGAACGCATGGCGAGACGACTACATCGCAACATTCCTGGAGCGAGACTTGGCCAGTCTCGGATTCCGCTTCCCGGCTGCGACCATGCGGCGATTCTGGACGATGCTCGCCCACTATCACGGCCAGAACTGGAACGCGTCCGAGATCGCCCGGTCGATCGACGTCTCGGCGGCGACGGTGCGTCGGCTCGTCGATGCGCTCACCGACGCTCTGGTCGTGCGCCAGCTGCCACCGTGGTTCGCGAACGTAGCCAAGCGTCAGGTCAAGGCACCTCGGGTGTACGTCCGCGACAGCGGCTTGCTGCACCGCCTTCTCGGCATCGGCAACCGGCTGGACTTGGAGCGTCATCCCCGGCTGGGCGCGAGCTGGGAGGGCATGTTGCTCGAGCAACTCCTGGCTCGCTTCGGCGATACGACAGCTGCGTTCTGGTCGACTCACAGCGGCGCCGAAGTCGATCTGCGGCTCGAGATCGGCAGGAAGGTGATCGGATTCGAGATCAAGCGCACCGACCGGCCCTCGACCACCAAATCGATGCACAGCGCCCTAGCCGATCTGGAGCTAGACCACCTAGTGGTCGCGCACGCCGGCCAACACCGCTTCGCCTTAGCAAACCGCATCACCGCAGTACCCGCCGCCGACCTGCTGACCGGCGACGAGCCCCTCCACAACCTCTGATGGTCGCGCAACCGTCCGCTCCCCGCCGAACAGACCCGGAGTCCGGCACTTCGGCGGCAACCGGCCCCACTGGAGGCCACCCTCGCACGGCCGATGGCGACCCGATCGCCCGCGCCGTCGCGCTTCAGCGCCTCGACATGAAGCTGAAGCGGTGCTGCTCGATCGACCTCGAAGTCTCCCGGTCTACCGACAAGATTCACGCCCTCGCAGGTGTGCGCTACGACACCGATTTCACCTACAAGTCCTCGCAGACAGGGTCGAGCCTGCAAACGCATCTAATGGCCCTCGACCACCTCGCGGACGGCGCCGATTTCCTTGTCGGCCACAATCTGATCGAGTTCGATCTGCCTCGTCTGCAAGCCGCGAAGCCCGATCTGCGGCTGTTGAAGTTGCCGGTGATCGACACGCTCTGGCTCAATCCGCTCGCCTTCCCGCAGCACCCGTACCACGGCTTGGTGAAGCACTACAAGGAAGGCGACCTCAAGCGTTCGGTTCGCAACGATCCCGAACTCGACGCACGGCTGACCCTCAAGGTGTTCACCAGCCAGCAGGAGAGGCTGCTAGACGCAGAGCCAAGCCTGCTAACCGCATGGCACTGGCTCTGCGGAGGCCCGGACCACCCGGGGTTTGACTTCTGCCTGGAGACACTTCGCCGCTCGCCGAGGCCATCGGAAACGGAGGGGCGGAGTGCCGTCGAGAAACGACTGGACGGCATCGCCTGCGTCACCCAGGCGCGCCGCCTCATCGAGTCGGATACCGAGCACGGCTGGTCACTGGCATACGCGTTGGCGTGGCTGTCCGTAGCGGGAGGCAACTCGGTCATGCCTCCGTGGGTTCGGCACCAGTTTCCCGAAGCGGTCCGTCTCATCAGGTGCCTGCGCGACACTGCCTGCACCAATCCGGCCTGCGATTGGTGTCGGGAGCGCCACGACGCCCGCGGCGAACTCAAGCGCTTCTTCGACTTCGACGGTTACCGGTCCGAACCCTCCGACGAGCACGGACGCCCGCTGCAACAGACCATCGTTGAGGCAGCGATGGGAGGCGAGCATGCACTCGGCATCCTTCCCACCGGCACGGGCAAGTCGATCTGCTATCAGGTGCCGGCACTGTCCCGATACGACAAGACCGGAGCACTGACCGTGGTGATCTCGCCGCTGGTTGCGCTCATGGCCGATCAGGTCTCCGGGCTCGAAGCCAAGGGAATCACTTCTTGCGTCGCGATCAGCGGCATGCTCTCGATGCCCGAGCGCGCCGATGCCCTCGAACGGCTCAGGCTCGGCGACACCGCCATCGTTCTGTGCTCTCCGGAGCAGCTCCGCAGCGTGTCGCTGCGTCGTGCGCTCGACCAGCGCGAGATCGGTGCCTGGGTACTTGACGAGGCCCACTGCCTCTCCAAATGGGGCCATGACTTCCGGCCCGACTACCGGTATGTCGGCCGTTTCATCCGCGAGAGAGCCCAGGACGGCACGACACCGCCTGTCCTCTGCCTCACCGCTACCGCAAAGCCGGATGTCCGGTCCGAGATCGTCGCCTACTTCCGCGAGCAGCTCGGTGTCGAGATGCGGGTGTTCGACGGCGGGAGCAAACGGACGAACCTCGAGTTCGAGGTGATGCCGACGAGCGAGGCCGCAAAGCTCCACGACATCCATCTGATCCTGGAGCAGCACCTCGCATCTGAGACGAAGGGTGGGGCGATCGTCTACTGCGCGACACGGCGTCACACAGAGGTGGTGGCGGGCTTCCTCGCTGAGAAGGGTCTGAGAGCCGACCGTTTCCACGCCGGCCTCCAGCCCGAGGCAAAGACGGAGATTCAGCGGAGCTTCATCGATGGCGAATTGCAGGTGATTGCGGCCACCAACGCCTTCGGGATGGGTATCGACAAGCCCGACGTGCGGATTGTGGTCCACGCCGACATTCCGTCTTCGCTGGAGAACTACCTGCAGGAGGCCGGACGCGCCGGACGGGACCAGCAGAGTGCTCACTGCGTGCTGCTCTACAGCAAAGACGACGTCGAACGCCAGTTCAGCATGTCGGCGCGATCGCGGCTCACCCGCCGGGAGATTCACAGCGTTCTACGGGCACTGCGACATCTCGGCCGACGGAACAGGGACAGCGATGACGAGTTGGTGGCCAGCGTCGGCGAGATCCTCGCCGAGGACAAGGAACATGAGTTCCGGCGGGATTCCACCACCGATGACACTCGCGCTCGCACCGCCGTGATGTGGCTCGAGGATGCGCAGCTGTTGAGCCGCGACGAGAACAGGGTCAGGGTCTTCGCATCGTCGCTGCGGGTCCGGTCCGTCGCCGAGGCCCGCCAGAGGCTCCAGAGCGCACCGATCACCGACTCACAGATCCGGTCCCTCATCAGAATCGTCGAGACGCTCATCGAATCCGATCCCGATGCCGGAGTCTCCACCGATCAGCTGATGAGCGTGACGGGTTTGGACGGCCCCGGTGTCAGGAGAGCACTGTGGCAGCTCGAACAACTCGGGGTCGCCAGCGACGACACCGCCATCACCGCCTTCGTGCATCACGGAGTTCCGAACTCGTCGCGACAGCGGCTCGTCCAAGCCTCGGCAGTCGAGCGCGGCCTGCTTGACTGGATGCAAGAGCTGGCACCCGATCTCGGCGTCGGCGAGAAGGCGCCACTCGATCTGCGCGTCGCTTCCCAGCGGCTCCGCGATGCGGGCCATGACGGCGTACGACCAGAACTCGTCACTCGGACCCTGCGGGGAGTCGCTCGCGACGGGCACGACGAGGGCGGAGGCTCCGGCAGTGTGACCCTGCGGACGCTCCACGCCGAGGCCGTGTCGGTCACACTCAAACGCGAGTGGAGTTCGCTGCGCCGGCTCGCCGACAAGCGCAGAAGCGGTGCGGCGAGGCTGTTGGAGCTGCTGCTGTCAAGACTGAGGCAGGGTCAGCGAGGCAACGACATTCTGGTCGAGTCCACATTGGGCGAGCTGACGCGAGCAATCTCCGACGACCTAGACCTCGCCGCTCGAACAACCGATGCCCGCAGGCTCATGGAACGCTCGCTGCTGTGGCTGCACGAACAGAACGTCATCAGGCTCAACAAGGGCTTGACCGTGTTCCGCTCCGCCATGACCATACGTCTCGCGGCGGAGAGGCGGGGCTTCACGAACCAGGACTTCGAGTCACTGCGGCTCCACTACGAAGAATCGACACGGCAGGTCCATGTGATGGCCGAGTACGCCGAGACGGGGCTGTCGTCCATGGCAGACGCCATCCGGCTGTCGCTCGACTACTTCGCTCTCGGAGAGGAGGAGTTCCTGCGCCACTGGCTCCCCGACAGGCGCCACGAGATCGCACGCCAGACGACGCCCGAGTCTTGGTCAACGATCGTCGAGGTCCTCAAGAACCCGAGGCAGCGCCGGCTGGTGGTCGACAACCGGGAGAAGACCAACGTGCTGGTGCTTGCCGGACCAGGCTCAGGCAAGACGCGTGTGATCGTGCATCGCATCGCCTACCTGGTCCGGGTCCGGCGTGAGGATCCGCGGGGGATTCTTGCGCTCGCCTACAACCGCCACGCCGCGGCCGAGATCCGACGGCGGCTCGCCGATCTGATCGAAAATGACGCGCGCCAGGTGACGGTGCTCACCTGTCACGCGCTGGCCATGCGCCTTGTCGGGGCGAGTTTCACGGGCACGGCGGAGCGGCTCCACAAGGAGGACTTCGAGGATCAACTCGACCGAGTGGTCATCGAGGCTGCCGAAATGCTGCGAGGCGAGGGGCTTGAACCGGCGGAGGCCGAGGAAACCCGTGACCGCCTGCTGTCGGGGTACCGCTGGATTCTGGTGGACGAGTACCAGGACATCAACGGCAGACAGTACGAGTTGATCTCCGCTCTGGCAGGGCGGACGCTGTCGGAGTCCGACGCGCGCCCTTCGCTGTTCGCGGTCGGCGACGACGACCAGAACATCTACTCGTTCAACGACGCCTCGGTGAAGTACATCCGACGCTTCGGGGTTGACTACAAGGCCAAGCCCGAGTACCTGCTGGACAACTACCGGTCCACCGGTCACATCATCGACGCCGCGAACGCCGTGATCTCAAAGGCTCGCGACCGCATGAAGGCGAACCACCCCATCCGTGTCAACCGGGCGCGAGCGCAGGCGCCTGCTGGCGGGGACTGGGCCGATTTGGATCCGGTCGGCCGCGGCCGGGTGCAGATCCTCCCAAGCCGGGGCGGGCCGATCCATCAGGCGCAGGCTGCCCTGGCCGAACTGAAGCGACTGTCGAGCCTCGATGCTGGCTGGGACTGGTCAAGGTGCGCGGTGTTCGCTCGCCACTGGAGCTACCTCGAGCCTGTTCGCAGCCTGTGCGTACTCGAGGGCATCCCCGCTCAGATGGCTACCGACGGGACCCTGAGTGTCTGGCAGACGCGCGAGACCCGAGCCCTGGTGGACCGGCTTCGTGACAACGAGCCAGCCCTCATGCGAAACTCGGAGGTGTGCAGCTGGCTCGATGAGCAGACGCCCGGGCCATGGATTGAACTTCTCAAGCAAGCCGCACAGGAACATGAACAGGAGGCCGGCAACGCTGAGACTCCGGTCGCCTCGTTCCTCGACTGGCTCGCCGAGTGGACCCGCGACGCTCGCCAGCGCCAGCAGGGCTTGCTGCTGTGCTCCGCTCACCGCGCAAAAGGCCTCGAGTTCGACCATGTGGTGGTCCTAGACGGCGGCTGGCACAAGACGGGAGCCGGGGAGGACCGGGACGCGCCGCGGCGCCTCTACTACGTCGCCATGACGCGGGCACGCCTGACGCTGACTCTGGCGCGCCTCGACGAAACACTTCCGATGCTGGGCACACTACGAGACTGTCCGGCGGCGCTCTGGCGAGACCCGACTGTGCTGCCGCCTGCCCCGACTGAGGCCTACCGGAAGTACTGCCCGCTCACTCTCGGAGATGTCGTTCTCAGCTTCGCCGGATACAAGGGTCCGCACGATCCGGTCCATCGCGCCATCGCCGCTCTCTCGGCGGGTGAGCCTCTTCGGATCGACACCGACCGCACGCCTTGGGATCTGTTGAATGATGAAGGGGTGACGGTCGGCACTCTCGCCAAGGGTTTCAAACCGCCTGAGGGGATGAGGTTGATGAGTGCGACCGTGCATGCCGTCATGGTCCGTCGTCGCGAGCAGGACGATTCCGAGCACCAGAAGAAGCTCCGCTGTGACCGGTGGGAGGTGGTGGTGCCCGAACTCGTCTTCGAGCCGCTGTAACTGGGCAAATGACCGGGTCGCTCGCGCCCAAGGAATACCAGGGCGGCTCAGCCTCTTGCAGGCAGCTCACAGCGAAAGCCATGAGTGACGGTGCCGTTGAAGAGCTCCGTCAGGTCGCCTGCGAACCTCCTGGCCTGGCGCTCCAGGTCAGACTGACGAGGGCTCAAAGGACGACACGACGAACCAGGCCCGCCGAGCAATCTCGCTGGAGAAGCTTCCAGCCTTGGCCTGCTCCTGGAGCTCCTCCCAGGTGCATCCTGCCCGGGAGAGGGCGTTGTCGATGAGGGTGCGGACACCCGCGTCGTCCAACACGTCGACTTCGATGTCCGCGTAGCGGTCCTTTGTGCCAGTCATTGCGCCCTCATTCTGTCCAGTCCGACCGGATAGACGGTCACCGTGTGATTCTCGTCTTTGATGCTGTCACACATGATGCTACGCGGGTGTGACAAAGACTCCTGCGATGTCCGGGATCTGCATGGACATTGACCGTCGCCAGAATACCCGGGTGGCGTCTCAAGTTCGGATGCGGCGCGCACCGTAGGTGCGCCGATCTCACTGGGAATACAATGAAATATCCTGTCACGGATCTGTGATTGTCATACCCCTATGGGATGATGTCTTCATGTTGATCGATGCTGCTCGACGGGCTGAGGCCGCGGCCAAGGAGATGCTCTCTGTGGTGAACGCGGGCTCGGCGTCGTGCGGGGAGTTGCGCGATGCGTTGGCGGTGTGCCGGTCTGTTGCTGCGCTGGTCTCTGCTGTTCAGACATCGGCGGCCGCCGCGATAGCGGGGCGCGAACGCCACGGCGATGGTGGCGCTCAGGTTCTCGCCGATGCGGCCGGGCTCACCCGACGGGATGCCCACAGCCAGGTCAAGACGGCCAAGGCTCTTCGAGCCGTACCCGTGGTGCGCGATGCGGTGGAGTCCGGGCGGGTACCGCAGGCCAACGCCAGGAGCCTGGCCGAGGCGATCTCCAGGGCCGGCGCGAGCACCGTCGGGGCTGACGGCGACTTGTTGGCGAAGGCCGAGAGGCTGCGGCCCGATCAGTTCGTGCGTGAGGCACGGCGCTGGACCGCCGACCGCCAAGGCGACGGCGGCGCCTCCGCGTACAGGCAGCTGCGAGCGAAGCGCAGCGTGCGGATATGGGATGGCGACGACGGCATGGTCCATCTTCACGGCCAGTTCGATCCGGTCACGGGCAAACGCATCGCCAATCGGCTGCGGAACCAGGCTCGAGCGCTCTACGACACAGACAAAGCCGTCGTAGGCCATGGCTCCGAGCGGCGCAGCTTCGACCAGTGCATGGCCGATGCCGTTGACAACTTCACCAACGGCGCGGCTGGCGGCAGCAGCAACGGCGGCGGCAGATCACTCGCTGACATCTGCGTGGTCGCTCACGTCGATGACGACACCGGCAGGCTGATCACCGAACTCCCCGATGGGGTGCGGCTTCCGGCCGAAGTGCTCGAACAGTTGTCCTGCAACGCCCGGCTCACCGGAGCGGTGTATGACCGCAAGGGCAGGCCCATCTGGCGCACCGAGTCCCGCCGCACCGTCACGGAGTCGCAATGGCAGCTTCTCATTGCCAAGTGGGGCGGCTGCTTCCACTGCGGGGCCAACCCCGGAATCTGCCAGGCTCACCACATCGAACCTGCCTCACGAGGCGGACCCACGAAGCTCGACAACCTGGTCCCGGCTTGCTGGACCTGTCACCATCGGATCCACCACGACGGCTGGCAGATTCACAAGAGTCCCGACGGCAACCACACTCTGCACCCACCTCAGCGATCCCGCCACGGACCCGCCCACGCAGTCGAACGGCCACCGCCGATCATCGCCGAGCCGGCACCGCTGTTCACACCGCCGCCAGCGAAGCCGCCGCAGGCGTAGAGTCCGAACTGCAACCCGACGGTGATCCTACGGCACGGTTCTAGTCGCGGGGCTGCGCGTTGCCGGCGGCACGGTTACCCAAGATATTGGGTGGTGATCACCCAGAATATTGGGTGATCAGACCTGTAGTTGGGTGATCAGATTCTCGGGGGTGGCGGCGGGGGACTGGCAGGCGAAGTTGCGGCAGACGTAGGCGAAGCCTTCGGGGCGGTCTTGCCATAGCGGGGAGTCGTAGGGCTCGCCCCACGCCAGAACCGCGTCGGGCAGGTAGCGGGCCTGGACTGCGGCCACCAGATCGGGACGGTCGCCCACGACGGCTATCTCATTGATGCCGCCCGCAACCAGGTCGAGCGCCTCGAGGGCCCGACCGAAGGCGGTGGGATGCTGCGCCGCGGTGGAACTGAACAGATCGACGATGCGGCGAGCGTGCTCGTCGTAGCGGGACTCGCCGGTCAGAGCGGCCAGTCGCAGCAGTCCGCAGGCCGCCAGCGACTGCGCCGACGGCGTGGCGTTGTCCATGAGGTCCTTGGGTCTCGTCACCAGCTTCTCGGCATCGTTGCCGGTGGTGAACACGCCCCCGGCTTGGTCGTCCCAGAACAGTTCCAGCAGCCCGTCGGCGGCGGCTCGGGCCTCGCCGATCCAGCGGGCCTGACCCGACAACTCACCCAGCCGGGTGAAGGCGTCGATCAGGGCCGCGTAGTCGTGAGCGTAGGCCAGGTGGCGAGCCTGAGCAGGACGATCAGCGTCGCCGGCCTGCCACGAGCGCAACCAGCGACCGTCGTCACGCCGAAGGTTGCCCACCAGGAACTCGCCGTTGGCCAGCGCCGCCGCCCGCCACTGCGGATCACCGGTGGCCGCCGCGGCCTCGGCCAGAGCCGACAGCATCAGGGCGTTCCACTCGGTGAGGACCTTGTCGTCGAGGCCGGGACGCACCCGGCTCTCCCGGCACACGAACAGCGCCTCGCGGGCGGCCTCCACCTCTTCGGGACGGATCAGATCAGGCCGCATCAGATCGCCCCGCACCGGGCGGTTCAAGATGTTGGCGCCCTCGAAGTTGCCGGCCGTGGTGACCCCCCACCAGGCCACAGCCGCGTCGGCGGCCTCGGAGCCCGCCGCGTTGTGAACCACCGCCCGCAGCTCGGGCTCGGACCACACGTAGAACTTGCCCTCCACACCCTCGGAGTCGGCGTCCTCAGCCGAATAGAAGCCCCCGTCGCCGTGGCGCAGATCCCGCAGCACATAGCCGATCGTCTCGTCCACCACCTGGCGGTACACCGGCTCGCCGGTCACCATCCAGGCGTGGAGATACACCCTCGTCAAAAGGGCGTTGTCGTAGAGCATCTTCTCGAAGTGGGGCACGAGCCACCGGCGGTCCACCGAATAGCGGGAGAACCCGCCGCCGAGGTGGTCGTAGATGCCACCGGAGGCCATGGCGTCGAGGCTGGTCCGCACCGCCCGCAGCAGCGCCTCCCGGCTGCTGCGGTGATAGATGCGCAGAGCCGACGCCAATGTCATGGCCGCCGGGAACTTCGGCGCCCCGCCGAAGCCACCCCACTCGGAATCGAACGAGGCCAGGATGGCGTCACCCGCCCCGTCAAGCATCCCGGCCTCGACGGCCCCGACGGCCCCGATGGCATTGCCGGCCCCGATGGCATCGCCGGTCGTCTGCTGGCTCAGCGACGTGGCGGTGCTCGACGTACGGTCGATGAGGGCCACTAGCTGGTCGGCTTGGGCGTGCACGTCGGCCCGGCGGTTGGTCCAGGCCTCGTCGATGGCGGCCATCACCTGGCGGAACGACGCCATCTGGCCCCGCGGCCGGTCGGGATAGTAGGTGCCGCCGAAGAACGGTCGGCCGTCAGGGGTGAGGAACACGGTCATGGGCCAGCCGCCCCGGCCGGTCATGGCCTGCACCGAGTCCATGTAGATGGCGTCCACGTCGGGACGCTCCTCCCGGTCGACCTTCACGTTGACGAACAGCCGGTTCATCACCGCCGCAGTGTCGGGATCCTCGAACGACTCATGGGCCATCACATGGCACCAGTGGCAACTGGAATAGCCCACCGACAACAGCACCGGACGGTCGCGCTCGACGGCCTCGGCGAAGGCCTCCGGACCCCACGGGTACCAGTCCACCGGATTGTCGCGATGCTGGCGCAGGTACGGACTGGTCTCGTCGCTGAGCCGGTTCATGGCATCGAGCCTACGAGCACGGCCGTCCCTGAACAGCGCCAGGCAAGCCAGGCGCCGCGTTCCGATGAGCTACCGGGCTGGGGCTAGTCGATGCTGCACGCTCTCATGACGCCGCGACCGCCGCGAGCGCCGTGCCCCTGTGGGCGCCGTGGCCTTGTGGGCGCCGTGCTGCTGTGGGCGCCGTGCTGCTGTGGGCGCCGTGGCCTTGTGGGCGCCGTGGCCTTGTGGGCGCCGTGCTGCTGTGGGCGCCGTGCTGCTGTGGGCGCCGTGGCCATGTGGGCGCCGTGCTGCTGTGGG
>JAJDZO010000381.1 GCA_022824605.1 Acidimicrobiia bacterium | reverse complement strand
ACCGCCAGCGTGCGGATGCCCCGCAAAGCGTTGAGGGCATCGAACGGGGAGGCCACCGCACCGTGCAGCACGGCGTAGCTCCACAGCCACCCCAGCAACTCCTCGCTGCCGGCCACCACCCCGATGGTGGCGTCGTTGTGGCCCGCGATGGCCTTGGTGGCCGAATGCACCACCAGATCGACGCCGAACTCGGCGGGCCTCTGCACCAGCGGCGTGGCGAACGTCGAGTCCACCACCGTCATCGGCCCGGCGATGGCGCCCACCGCAGCCAGATCGACCACATCGAGCTTGGGGTTGGCGGGCGTCTCCGCGATCACCAGCATCGTGCGCCCCGCGATCACGGCATCGGCGAACGCACCCGGCTCGGTGCCGTCCACGAAGGTCACCTCTATGCCGAAACGGGGGCACACCGTCTGCAACAGCAGCTGCGTGCCGCCGTAGAGCTGGCGTTGAGCGACTATGTGATCACCGCTCGAGCAGAGGCCCAACACGATGGCGCTGAGCGCGCCCATGCCCGACGCGAACGCTCGCGCCGACTCGGTGCCCTCGAGGTCGGCCACCGCGTCCTCGAACGCCTTGACCGTCGGGTTGCCGTAGCGGGTGTAGAACCGGGTGGAGTGTGGGTCGACCGCAAGATCGCGGGCCGCCGCAACGCTGCCCGCGGTGAACGTGGACGTGGCCCACAGCAGCGGCGCCAGCGCGTTCTGGTTGTCGGCACGCCCGGCCCGGATCGCCCGGGTGTGAACGTGCAACTCACCGGTGGCATCGGCGTCGACCGACTGAACCTCATCGACCCGCTCGCCGTCTCGCCCAAGACCCGCCTCAGCCACCGTGAACCTCCTTGAGGAATCCGGCGACCGGATCGTGCAGCAGGTCATGCTCGAGCAGGAACCCGTCGTGACCCTCCTCGCTGTCGATCGTCACCAGACGGCAGTCCCCGCCGCCGGCCACGATCAGGTCATGCAACTCCTGCTGCTCATGGGGCGGATACAGGCGGTCGCTGCGAACCGACGCGGTGAGTACCGGCACGCTGATGCGGCCGAGCGCGGCCGCGACGCCGCCGCGTCCCCGACCGATGTCGTGGAGATCCATCGAGCGGTTGAGCACCACGTAGCTGTTGGCGTCGAAGCGTTTGACCAGCTTCTGGCCGTGATGGTCGAGGTACGACTCCATCTGGAAGCGGCCCCACAGGTCGAAGGCCGCGGCCGGATCGAACATCTGCCGTCCGAAGCGGCGCTCGAAGGACTCGCCCGACCGGTACGTCACCTGAGCAATCTGGCGGGCCACCGCCAAGCCCATCCACGGCCCCTCGGGGTTGTCGTAGTAGTCGCCGCCGCACCAGCCGCCGTCGGTGGCGATCGCCAAGCGCTGCACCGCGCTCCAAGCGACCTGCAAGGCGCTGGCCGCCGCGCAGGTGGCCAGCGGCAGGATCGACCGCACCCGGCGCGGGTACATGGCCGCCCACTCCAGCACCTGCATGCCGCCCATCGAGCCGCCGATAGCGGCGAGCCAGCTACCGATGCCGAGATGATCGGCCAGCAGCGCCTGGGCTCGCACCATGTCTCGGACCGTCACCACCGGAAAGCGCGGCCCGTAGCGCCGACCGACCGCACCGTCGACATCTGCGGGACCGGTGCTGCCCTGACAGCCGCCCAACACGTTGCTGCACACCACGAAGTACCGGTCGGTGTCGATCGCCTTGCCAGGACCGATCAGCTCCGACCACCAGCCCCCGGTGGGATGAGCGGGCCCGGCCTCGCCGGCCGCATGCGAGTCGCCGGTGAGCGCATGGCACACCAGCACCGCGTTGGATGCCCGCGAGTCGAGTTCGCCCCAGGTCTCGTAGGCCAGCCGCGCCTCGGTGAGACGGCCGCCCCACTCCAGAGCGAAGGGCCGACCTTCGGCGATGGTGACGAACCGGCGGTCGCCGGCAGGATCGCCGGGCTGCCACGCACCGGTGACGGGCAGCCCCGACACGAAACGCCCCCCCGGTCCGGCTCGCCCGCGCGCCGCGGCCTGCGGCATACCGGGTGACCGCGCCGGTCGTGTGGGACGTCCGGCTCGCCCGCGCGCCGCGGCCTGAGCCTCGATGTGGGGATCCGCGCTCACCGGTGCTCCTCGCCAGCGGTCGGGACGAGCGGAGGCGCATGTGGCTGTTCGATGTGGGAACCTGCGCTCACCTGTGCTCGTCTCCGATGCTGATCAGCACCGTCGCTCCACCCGGAGAGACGGCCGGCCACCGGTGTGGATACTCAAGGGCCAGTGACCGCGGGGAGTTTCCCTGAGGACACTTTGTTGCGCCGGCCGGTCCGGCGCCGCATCCCCGCCCGGAGGCGGGATGGCACCTTGGGTGTCCGTCCCAGGTTGCCGGGTCCGGCTTGGAGCCGAACCGCTCTTGATGACGTGACCCGTGTGGGTCGCCGGGCCAGTCTAGGCCGCGGCGATACTCAAAGCGCGTTCTGGTCGCGGCAGGCCAGGTCCCGCAAACGGGCGTCGTTGGAGAACAGTTCGACGATGGGCTCGTCGAGTTCGAGACGACGCTGCAGCCGCTTCACGTCGAGTTCCTCGTCCCACAGCGAGAGGGTCACCACCACGCCCGACTCGCCCGCCCGGGCGGTGCGGCCGGCGCGATGCAGGTAGGTCTTGTGATCCGACGGCGGGTCGTACTGCACCACCACGTCCACGTCGTCGACATGGATGCCGCGGGCGGCCACATCGGTCGCCACCAGCACCGGAAGATCACCGGCGATGAACTGCTTCAACGACTTCTCGCGGGCACTCTGGCGCAGGTCGCCGTGGATCGGCGCCGCCTTGACGCCCTCACGTTGCAGATCGCGGGCCAGACGGTCGGCCGACACCTTGGTGCGGGTGAAGATGAGCGTGCGCTTCACGGGGCCGGCGATGGCCGCGGCCACCCTCACCTTGTCGAGCTTGTGAACCCCGAAGAAGCGGTGGGTCATCTCGGCCACCGTGATCTCACGGGGCGCCACCGAGTGCATCGCCTGGTTGCTCTGGTAGCGCCTGATCAGCGAGTCGACCGCGCCGTCGAGGGTGGCCGAGAACAGCAGTGTCTGGTGCCCGCTCTCGACGTTGCGCAGGATCCACTCGACCTGGGGGAGGAATCCCATGTCGGCCATCCGGTCGGCCTCGTCCACCACCACATGGCGCACCGCTCGCAGGCTCACCGCGCCCCGGTCGATCAGGTCGATCATGCGGCCCGGCGTGGCCACCACCAGATCGACACCGGAACGCAGCCGGTTGATCTGCTTGTCGATGGGCGCCCCGCCGTAGGTGGCCAGCACCCGCCGGCGCACCGCCTCCGCGGGCGCAGCCAACTCGTCGCAGATCTGGCTGGCCAGCTCCCGGGTGGGGGCGAGCACCAGACCGGCGGGCGAGCCGGGCTTGGACTGCGGCAGCCGCTGCAGCACCGGCAGACCGAAGGCGAGCGTCTTGCCGGAGCCGGACTTGGCCTTGCCGCACACGTCGCGCCCGGCGAGCGCGTCGGGAATGGTGAGCGTCTGGATGGGGAACGGAGCGGTGATCCCCTTGCGCATCAACGCCACCACGATCTCGTCGCACAGGCCGAGACTGCCGAAGTCGCCCGGTGGGGGCCGCTCACCGTCGGCCGCGTCAATGTCGAGAGCAGCGTCGACGCCTACGGGACGGGATTGTGTCAGTGGTTCGGAAAGGGTCATCAGGACCATCAGGCTACTCTGAGGCATCCTGAATCCCGTAGACGCTGTCGAGGTCGGCCCTCCAACCGCCGAACGCATCCGCCGCGCCCCCAAAGTGGTGCTGCATGACCATCTCGACGGCGGGCTGCGCCCTCAGACCATCATCGACCTCGCCGATGAGACCGGTTACACGGATCTGCCCACCACCGATCCCGATGGGCTGGCCGCCTGGATGCAGCGGGGCGCCAACCGCAAGGACCTGACCCTCTACCTGGAGACGTTCGCCCACACCGTCGGGGTGATGCAGACCTCAGACGCCGTCGCCCGGGTGGCACGCGAATGCGCCGAGGATCTCGCGGCCGACGGTGTGGTGTACGCCGAGGTCCGCTTCGCGCCCGAGTTGCACGTCGAGCGAGGGCTCACCCTCGACGGGGCCATCGAAGCGGTGCTGGAGGGGTTCGCGCAGGGCAGCGCCGGGACCGGTCTGACCATACGGGCGATCTGCACCGCCATGCGCCACCTGCACCGGTCCGGCGAGGTGGCCGAGGCTGCGGTGCGCTGGCGGGATGAGGGTGTGGTGGCCTTCGACATCGCCGGGCCCGAGGACGGCTTCCCTCCCGACGACCACCTCGACGCCTTCCAGTACTGCCACCGCGAGAACTTCCACATCACCATCCACGCAGGCGAGGCCTACGGCCTGCGCTCCATCTGGAAAGCTCTTCAGTTCTGCGGAGCAGAGCGCCTCGGCCACGGCATCCGCATCATCGACGACATCGTCGAGGGCCGCGACGGCGACCGCAGGCTGGGGCGGCTGGCCCACTACATCAGGGACCGTCGCATCCCGCTGGAGGTGTGCCCCACCTCCAACGTCAATACCGGCGTGTTCGCATCCGTCGATCAGCACCCCATCGACACGCTGATATCGCTGCGGTTCCGGGTGACGGTCAACACCGACAACCGGCTCATGTCGAACGTGTCGATGACCTCGGAGATGGCAGCCCTCGTCGATGCGTTCGGATACGACTGGGCCCGGCTGCGGTGGCTTTCGGTCAACGCCATGAAGTCGAGTTTCCTTCCGTTCAGGGAACGGCTCCAGATCATTGAGGGTGTCATAAAGCCTCGCTACGCTCCGCTGGAAGCGGCCCAGAGCGAGCCGCCCGCATAACCCCTGCATACCCCCTGCATACCCCCCTGCGGCGCCGTGCCGCAAGAGCTGAGGAGACTCTGCCGATGACCCCCTTCCGTCGCCGACTCGCGGTGACATCGGCCATTGCCGTTGTGGCGTCGTTGCTTGCGTTTGTGCCTGCGACCACAGCCACCTCACAGAGCGCGCCGGCGACCCCGACCGCCGACGCCGGCGTTCACCAACCGGCCATCGACGCACTGCGCGGTCTACAGGACGTGGACGTGTTCGCGGGCACCGGATGTGCCGACGGCGACGGCCTGTGTGCCGACGAGCCGCTGACCCGCTGGGAGATGGCGGTCTGGCTGGTGAGGGTCACCATGCGCAGCGACCCGCCCTCGACGATGTCGCGCTACCGCGATGTGGACTCCACCGAGTGGTGGGCCCCGCACGCGGAGCGGCTGGCCGTGCTGGGGATCGACCCGGGATGCGGCACCCGGCCGCTGCGATTCTGCGCGGACGATGCCGTGGACCGCGCCGAAGCGGCCGGCCTGCTGGCCAGGGCGTTCAACCTGCCTGCCGCCGAGGCCGCAGGGTTCGCCGACGTACCCGCCGACGCCCCCGGCGCCGACGACATCGACCGGCTGGCGGCGGCGCGCGTCACGGCAGGCTGCGACACTGGCCCTGAGGGTATCTATCAGTAACTAGTTACATAAACTGAACTCAT
>JAJDZO010000026.1 GCA_022824605.1 Acidimicrobiia bacterium | reverse complement strand
ACGCCATAGCATAAGACTACCTCTACCGGAAGTGTTATGCCACTACTCCAGATGTTCGCTCACAACGTTCATCGGCGTCCAGCCCCCTCAGCCGGTGGCGATTAGGGCTACGGCTACCAGCGCTACGGCTAGTCCCAGCATCTGGACCTTGCGCAGGCTCTCGCGGAACACGATCCATGCCCAGAACACCGTCACCGCCGGGAACAGCGAGTTGAGCACAGCTGCCACCGAGGTGGAACCCACCCGGGTCGCCGTCAGGAACATCGTGTTCCCCGCAGTGACCAGGGCCGCGATGGCGATCGCGAGAAGCCAACCCCCACGCGACATCGACGGCGCAAGCCGCCTCGCGCCCATGATCGCCGCCAGCACGACGAAACCAGACCCCCGAGCGGCCACGATCGGCCACAAACCGCTGTCCTCGCCGGAATGGGCGAGACAGACGAACAACAGTCCGATCCCGGCTGCGCCCCCCAGCCCGTACAGAACGCTGGATCCGACAGTGCCGCGCTCATCAGAACGCGCCATGCTCACCAGCCCGATCGCTACCAGCCCAAGCAGAACCCCTGCCGTGGCGGCCGGCGACAAGGCATCGTCGCCGATTAGCGACTCGACGATCACAGGCAGCGCAGCCGCGCCCACTCCGGCCACGGGCGCGGCGATACTGACCCGCGTTCGGGCGTATCCGGCATACAGCGCCACCAGCCCGAGCGCCAGCGCGACCCCGCCTAGCGCCCCCCACGCCACATCGGCGACCGTGAGCTCTCCAACCGCGATCAGGGCGGCAACGACCGCCAGCAGAAAGCCCGCCAACGTCGAAGCGGCGGTCACCACGACCGGGTTGGCTCGCCGGCTGGCCAACCCGCCCAGAAAGTCCGACGTCCCCAGCGACACCGCGGCCAGCAGCCCCAACAACACCGTCACCGCGACATCACCCCGCGAGTCTCGCGAGCAGGTTGTTCAGCTGTCGACACCGCGACGCGGGCTCCGGCCACAGCAACATCACCCCGCGAGTCTCGCGAGCAGGTTGTTCAGCTGTCGACACCGCGACGCGGACTCTGGCCACAGCAACATCACCCCGCGCTGACGCGGCGCGGCTCAGGGCTGCACCTCGATGAAGCCGGCCGCGGCGAAGTCGTTGTCGAAGGCCAGGGCCTCGCGCAGCCGGCGAGCCCGCATCACCTCGAAACTGGCCGCATCCACGAAGGAGTAGGGCCGCTCGTCGTGACGACGCAGCCAGCGCCACGCTCTCGACTCCTCATCGTCGGTGACAGCGTGCACAAAAAGCCTGCCCGCGGACGTCAGCACATCTACGCGGTCGATGAAGCCGACCGCAGTGCGGTGGCTCGCCTTGTATCGCAGTAGCGTCCAAGTTTCGCCCACAACAAGGTTCGTTGTGAGAACTCGTTCGCTGCCCCCCACGCGCGAGAACATCTGCAGCGCATCAAGATGGCGGGAGTCGCCGGGCAGCGTCCAAGCCGCCCACCAACTCGTGTCAGCAAACTTCAAGGGCCGTAGACGATCTCGTCGATCTCGCCCGGCTCGACGCTGATTCCCGGTTCGCCGAAGCCCGCCAACTCATACCAGATGTCCTTGCGCTGCTCGGGCTTGCCGGCCGGCAATATGGCGGCCAGCCCCTGCCGGATCAGCTCCGACTTGGAGATCCCCAGCCGCCTCGCCTCCGCCGCCGCCTCGGCATCGAGTTCCTCGGGCATCGTGATCGTGACGGCCTTCACGGCTCCACTATACATAGCCTGTGTAACGAGAATGCCATAGTAAGTGAGCCGGCCGGCCATTGCCTACGAGCACGTCCGCGCAGCCGGAGTCCCAGGCGTCGCCGGGAATGAAGCCGCTGGAGCGTTCGATGAGCGTGTTCACCGGATGGTCGGCCGGGCAGTGCGGATTGAAGTCCGTCACCGCTGCATCACTGCCCTATCGGCACA
This sequence comes from Acidimicrobiia bacterium, assembly GCA_022824605.1. GTDB lineage: Bacteria > Actinomycetota > Acidimicrobiia > Acidimicrobiales > Aldehydirespiratoraceae > Aldehydirespirator. The sequence continues at coordinate 1,598 of JAJDZO010000026.1, read as the reverse complement.
GCCGCCGCCGGACACCGCTCAGTCGAGGAGGGTGTCGGAGCGGACCCGGTGGCGCTCGGCCTCCTCATGGGCGGGGAGCACCCGGCCGAATAGTTGTCGGGTGCGTTCCACCCGGCCGATCACGCCGGGTTCAAGGGTGTAGGCGAAGATGGCGGCATGGCGGGACCGGGATCCTGCGCCGACTCTGGTGACCCGGTGCAGCGAGTGTCGTCCCCGGAAGATCTGCAGGTCACCGGGACGCAGGTCCAGGGTGCGCACGCCCTGACGGCCACCGGCCAGCACCGCGGCGATGGCGTCGAATCCCTCGTTGTCGGCCGAGCGGATCTGGGGCGCATACTCGAACAGCCCGCCCTCGTCCGCCGGTTGCACCAGCACCGTGACCGCGAAGTCGTTGGTATCGAAGTGCCAGGTGAACTGCTGGCCCGGGTCGCAGATGTTGGAGGTGAGCCCGGCCAGGGGATCGTCGTAGCAGTACAGCGCATTGATCTCCAGGCAGTCGGCAATGAACCGGGCCACCTCCGGTGCCCGGAACAACACATCGGTGGCGCAGCCGGAGTCCCAGGCGTCGCCGGGAATGAAGCCGCTGGAGCGTTGGATGAACGTGTTCACCGGATGGTCGGCCGGGTAGTGCGGATTGAAGTCCGTGTGGAAGTACGGGTTCATGACCTGTGTGGAGTAGTGGGTGGCGTGTTTGCGCTCAATGATCTCGCCGTTGAGCCGCACCACCGCCTCGGGTCGCACGAATCCTCCCAGCACCGCACAACCCTCGGCCCGCAACCCGACCCGCGCCGTGTCCACCGCGGCCCTATACACCGCGGAGTCCGGCGTATGCACCGGATAGCCGTCCAGGTCGACCAGATCACCAAGCCCGATCGACGCAATGGGCCTCATATCGACCTCCGGCATGCATCGACGCGGCGACGCCCTCGCAGGGCGCGAGCGCCGCTCGACGACTTGAGGTGCATCATTTCTCCCAGTGTGGTGTCCAGTCACCGTCTAGGCGCATGGACAGGTCGGCGTCGTCTTCTATACGCCTGGCTACGCACATCTCGCCCGCATCGAGGCCGTAGCGGGTGGCGGCCCGCTCGAACGCGTCGCGGGCCGCCGCGGTCACCGGCAGGTCGGCGTCCACGTTCGATTCGAGGGCCGATAGCAGGCCGAGGTCCTTGACGCAGAGAGCCAACGGGAACGACGGGTCGTAGTGGCCCGCGAAGATGCTGGGGGCGTCGTGGCGGGCGACGAAGCTGTCGCCGACGCTGTCGCAGATCGCCTGCCACAGGACCTTCAACTCGACGCCGTTGGCCAGGCCGACGGCGAAGCCCTCTCCCAGTGCGGCCGCGGCCGCAAACCACAGTTGGTTGGTGACCAGCTTGACCACGTTGCCGGTTCCCAGCGGGCCGCACTCAATGACGGTTCCGAGGTGCTCCAGCAGGGGCCGAGCCGCCCCCACCGGAGCCGGATCGCCTCCGACGAAGAGCGTGAGCCGGCCAGTGCGGGCACCATCTACCGCGCCCGTCACCGGCGAGTCGACCACGGCGACTCCGTCGGGTGCGGACGACGCCAGTTCGAGCACCAGTTCCCGGCTGTTGGTGGTGAGA
>JAJDZO010000001.1 GCA_022824605.1 Acidimicrobiia bacterium | reverse complement strand
GCGTGCGAAGGACTCCCCTACACCAGCACTGCGAGCGGGACGGCCGCGATGCGATCCGAGATGCGGTGAGCGACCGTGCCGGGATGGACCACCAGCGTGTGAAGGACTCCCCTACACCAGCACTGCGAGCGGGACGGCGGCGATGCGATCCTCGATGCGGTGAGCGACCGTGCCGGGATGGACCACCAGTCCGGCACGGAAGGCATCTCCGAGCCGGTCTCGCAGGGTGGACAGATGCCGCGCATCGCCACGGCTCACCGACTCCGCCAGCTTGACCTCGATGGCGACCACGTCACCGGTGGGAAGATCGGCGACAAGGTCGATCTCATGGTCACCGCCGGCCGAGCGGAGATGACTGAATCGCCAACCAAGGCCCTGCGCGTCGGCCGCGGCGCGGATCTGGGTCACGACCACGCTCTCGAACAGCTCGCCCTCACGATCTCGGCGGACACTCAGTGTTTCGGCCGACTCGTAATGGTCGGCGGCAGCCAGCGCCGGATCCACCAGATGCCGCTTGGGCCTTCGGGTCAGCCGCTTGAGCCGGTTGTTGGACCATCCACCGAGTTCTTCGATGATGCCGAGACGGCTGAGCAGATCGTGATAGGTCTCACCGGTGGCTTTCGCCACCCCCGCCGCATGGTGGATGTTGGCGTGGTCTGCGTTCGTGCCGACCACCGCCCCGTAGGCCCGCAGATAGCTGCGCAGCTTGGCGACGTTGCGCCCCGCCGAGGTCACCTCGGCCAGGTCACGTGCCACCGCCAAGTCCAGGTACGCCCTCAGAGCCTCGTGATGGTCCAACTGAGCCATTCCCAGGTAGCCGGGCAGTCCCGATTCGACGGTCGGTGCGGTCTGCTCGGACGACGACAGCGGCGACCTGGCCCCACGAACAGCTTCGATCCCGTGCTCAGCGATGTCGCCCAGCGACACTGCCGGCTCCTCACCTCGCCGTTCGCACAACGTCATCGGCCGCAGCCGCAGCGGCATGATGCGGCCGGCCCCAGCGTGGACGTCGGCGGTGACCGCGGCACGCGACGAACCGCTGAGTATGAAGCGCCCGGGCGAGCGGTCGCTGTCGATCATGCGGCGCACGGCGTCCCACACCTCTGGACGTCGCTGCCATTCGTCGACGAGCACGGGAGTAGGCAGCGACGCGCAGACTGCCTCCGGGTCGCCGGCTACCTTCTCGGCCGTAGGCGGGTGATCCATCCGAAGCGTCGCCGCCGCAATCTGTTGGGCACTGCTGGTCTTGCCCACCCCCCGAATGCCCTCCACCAGGCACGCCGGATGGACCTTCATCACCCGCTCCAACCGTTCGTCAATGTGTCGCCGCAGATAAGCCATGCATAAAAGACTAATTGTTTATCCACTACACGGCTAGCCCGTTAGGCATAGAGGCGAGGCTTCACGTCGAATGGCACGAACCAGCCGATCGGTAGCGCAGAAGCCAGCCAATCGGTAGCGCAGGAGCCTGTCATAACACGAACCACACAAAGCCAACGCCAACGCCAACAACCCCGCCACCTCAACGTCAGCGGGTGCTGAAGTCGAACCGTACGGAGTCAGGCCCAGTGCCTCCTGAGGCAACACAAGCCAGCCGCGCGGTGCACAGGCACACTAGACCGATTCAAACCTCACAGCCGGGCAGTGGTCCTTGCGCCTCCTATTGGCCCGTGTCAGCGCCAGACGACCCTCAGCCACTACCGTCCGGTGCGTGGGAGCGGACTCGGGGAACGAGTCATGGGCGTCGTCGCCTGCCACTCGCAAGTCGATGCAAGGCAATCGCAGCCGAGACACCAAGCCCGAGATGGCGGTCCGCTCCGCCGTGCACCGGCGAGGCATCAGGTTCCGGGTATCGGTGCGACCTCAGCCGGAACTGGCCCGCACCGCCGACCTAGTCCTACGCAAGACCCGCATCGCCGTGTTCGTCGACGGCTGTTACTGGCACGGATGCCCCGACCACCACACCCAACCGGTCACGAACTCCGAGTACTGGGCTGACAAGATCGCCCGCAATGTCGAGCGCGACAGCGAGACCACTGCATACCTCCGGCAAGCAGGGTGGACCGTCATGCGGTTCTGGGAGCACGAAGATCCCGAGGCTGTAGCCGACCAGGTCCAGCAAGCCGTACAGTCGGCCCTCCTCGATCGGCGGAACGACTGAGGGGCATCTTCAGCCGAACAGCCCTGTTGGCCGAAGCCGTCCACCGCCGTGACGCACCCCAGCACTAACGTCTGCTCGACGCTCAACACCGGGCCGGGACCGGATCAATAATCATCAAGAATGGTTTGAATATGCGATGTTGCTAGACCAGCACAAACTCCGGGACACTCAGCCGACATCCGGTGTACGGCCTCTGCAGGCTGCAGAGTTCTTCGCGGGCGTGGGGCTGGTGCGCTGCGGTCTCGAGCAGGCCGGGATCGAAGTGGCCTGGGCAAACGACATCGAGCCCACGAAGCTCGCCGTGTACGCCGCGAACTTCGACGCCTCCCACTACCGCCTCGACGACATCCGCAACATCGAAGGCGGCGACATTCCGTCTGTTGATCTTGCGGCGGCCAGCTTCCCGTGTGTGGATCTGTCCCTGGCAGGCAATCGCCGAGGCCTCAGCGGCGAGCAGTCCGGCCTGTTCTATGAGTTCACCAGGATCCTCGGCGAGATGCGGCCGCGGATGCCGCCGGTGGTAATGGTCGAAAACGTCGCCTCGTTCGTCTCGTCGCACCGCGGGAAGGACCTGCGTGCCGCGGTGGGCGATCTCAACTCGCTGGGCTACGTCTGCGATCTGCTGATCTTGGACGCACGCAGCTTCACGCCCCAGTCCAGGCCGCGGCTGTTCATGATCGGCACCCTCGGCCGAGTCGCTCCGGCGAGCCACAGGGAGGCGGACCCGTTGCGGCCCGCGCCGGTGGCCACTTTCATGCAGGCCAACCGCGACCTGCTGCTGCAGCAACTCCCCCTACCGGCACCACCACGAACAGACCACGGCCTCGACAGCATCGTCGAGCGGCTCCATCGAAGCGACCAACGGTGGTGGGGCAGCGAACGGCTCGGCAGCTTCGTCGAGTCGCTCTCCCCGCTGCAGTCACAACGACTGGACAGACTCCGTAGCGGGCCGAGACTCGCATGGCGCACCGCCTACCGCCGCACTCGCGCCGGGCGGGCCGTGTGGGAAATCCGCAACGACGACATTGCCGGATGCCTGCGCACCGCACGAGGCGGCTCATCACGGCAGGCCGTCGTCGAAGCAGGCCGCGGCGCGGCACGGGTCCGTTGGATGACACCACGGGAGTACGCCCGACTCCAGGGAACACCCGAAGGCTTCGACTTCTCGCCAGTGAGCGAGGTACAAGCCCTGTACGGCTTCGGCGACGCCGTTTGCGTGCCCCTTATCCGCTGGCTCGCCGATCACGCCCTGATTCCGTCGGCCGCCGCACTCCCCTCAGCGGCTGCCGCGGCGTAGTGAAACCGCTCGAAGGGTTCTCAAGGCCCGGTCGCCTTTGCCCAGGGTTGGAGTTCCAGTGACTGACCAAGGGCTAACCGGAGTTCCCGACGAGCACGCCGCCCCAGCACCCGGCTCTGAACTCGTCGCTTCAATCGACAGCGGAGAGACCCTTGAGGTCTCGCAGTTGTACGCCGGCGTAAAGCGACTGCTTGACACGACGATCTCGGACGGCCGCAAGGTTGGCGACTGCAAGCACGGGGTCTACCTGTTTGTGGACTACGACGGTGAGCCGATCTATGTGGGCCAGACACGGGAGAATCTGCGGACGCGTATTCGTCGGCACCTGACCAATCAGCGCACCGACGCGGTCGCGATGCGGGTCCTCGACCCCTTCGAGGTCGCCGAGATCGAGATGTGGCCGTTCTGGGATTTGGACGGGCTTCCTATATCGGAGATCAAGGAGACATTGCAGAAGGCCGAGTTCACGGTCTATCAGGCGGCACTCCGGGACTCCCAGTTCAACGCCGTGCTCAACGAAGGGGAGATACCAGCCGCGGACACGATCGTGCTGCCGGCGTCCGTTCGGGGCACGATCCTGCCGATCGGTTCACTACTTCAACGCGAGCACCCGGACATCCGGCTAGCGAGGCGCGCTCGAACGATCGCAGACCTCGCTCGGGTGATCAGCGAGAGGCGGGTCAGTTCCGGCATCCGCCGCACTCTGTGGGTACAGTCGCAACGCCTGGAGTTCCTCGCCAAGAAGCGGCTCGACGAATTCGAGGACTAGCAGACATCCGTCGACAACGCCACACGACGAGACGGCACCATCTACCTGCGGGTCTTCCTAGGCGAGGCTGTCTTGTAGGGCCTTCCAGGAGCCGGGGGTGCCTATGGACAGGGCTTGCTCGGCTATGGCGGATCGGGCTTCTTGGCTGTAGGTGACTGACGCCAGGTCGTGGAACTTGTCGCGGCATTCGGCGTCGGTGAAGGGGTTGCCGGGGTCGCCTTTGGGGTCGTCGACCCGCTGCTCGAACACCTGCCCGTTGCGGGTCTGCACCCGCGCCCAGGCTCGCCACTTCTCGGGGAAGTCTCGGTCTATGTCAGGATCGACCTCGTAATCGACTCGGCCCATCAGCGCCAGTGCGGCCGGGTCGTCGAGGCGTGACTCGTCGTACTCGGCCAGTCCGGCCCGGCCCCACACCAGAGCCGCAGCCGCGCCGAACGCCAGACTGAACTGGGCATCCACCACCGAGGCAGGGCGGCGCTTGGCGGCCACCGGTTCGGCCACGATGTCCACCGCCACCGACGGAATCCCGATCACCACCGAGGCAACATCGTCGGCGCTCACACCGTGAGTAGCACGGATCGCCAGCAGCGCGTCGATGGCGCCCTGGTTGTAGCGACAGCAGGTGTGGCGCTTGATGCTGGTGTCCACCACCTCCAACGGCCGCTCGCCCCAGCCCTCCAACAGCCGATCCGGTACCGGGGCCTCGCTGTGCGACGCCAGGAAGCCGCGTTCTCCGCAGATCCCGTCAACGGTGCCCACATAGCCGTCGGCAGCCAGCAGCCCGGCCTCCACGCCGTTGCGAGCCGCCAACGCCGGATGCAGGCGCTTGGTCCAGGCACCGTCG
>JAJDZO010000393.1 GCA_022824605.1 Acidimicrobiia bacterium | reverse complement strand
AACCGGATGCCACTGGTTGAGGATCACCGGATCCGAACAAAGCCGGGCGGCGGGCTCGGCGGTGGTTGTCATCGTCGCCATCATTGGTGTCGGACCTCCTCGTGTGCGGCGGCTCAGCGTTCCTCGCGAGAGTACGGGATGGCCAGGGCGGCGGGCGCGGCTGTGGATCGCACCCGTCTACCAAGCTTCACCGCCCCCGCCGGGATCAGGATGGCCACCAGCGTCACCACATAGGGCAGCATCGACAGGAAGAAGCTGAGGTCGCTGGCTCCCATGAAGGGCAGACCCCAGCCGCGGGCCTGCGCGGTGGTGTCGAGCGAGATCATCGATCCGTACAGCAGCGCCCCCGCCACCGCCCATCCGGGTCGCCAGCCCGCGAAGATCACCACGGCCAGCGCCACCCAGCCCCTGCCCCGGGCGATGTCGGGCGACCAGGTGGGCGTGAACGACAGCACCATGTACGCCCCGCCCGCGCCGGTGAGCGCCGCGCCCAGCACCGAGTAGAAGATCCGCCAACCGGTCACGCTCACGCCGACCGCGTCGGCCGCGGCCGGGTTCTCGCCCACCGCCTTCATGTTCATTCCGTGGCGGGTCCTGAACAGCACGAACCACAGCACCACCGGCAACCCGATGTACGCGATGTACACGACCGGGTCATGGAAGAAGAACGCCGACACGGCGTCGTTGTCGTCGAGCACGCCGCCCGGGTTGACTTCGCGGAACAGGGTCTGGATGGGGGTGCCGTTGCGGTTGGTGCCCAGCTGGTTGGACAGTCCGATTCCCCCGAGCGCCAGCGCCAGGCCCACCAGCACCTGGCTGGCCCGGAAGGCCACCACGCACACCGCGAAGATCAGGCCGGCCACCGCGGCTGCGATCATGCCGATGAGCATGGCCAACCACGGGCTCTCCACCCCCCACGACAGCACCGCGATCACCGAGTACACCGCGCCGATGCCGATCAGCCCCTCCTGGCCGAGGTTGAGCACCCCGACCCGCTCGCCGAGCATCGCCCCGGTGGCGGCCAGCATCACCACCGCGCTGGCCGGTATGGCCGAACCGATCAGGCTCAAGAAGGCGTTCTCGATGATGGCGAGGATCATGGCCTCGCCCCCTGAGTCGCCTCGTCACCGGCAGTCGCTTCCACTGCGACAGCCGTGTCATCGGCGTCGCGGGCATCGGCGCCACGGTCATCGGCGTCGCGGTTCTCGGCCTCGCGGTCCTCGGCGCCACGGCGCACCATCCGGTAGCGGGCCGCGATCTCGCCGAGGGCGATGCCGGTGAGGATGGCGCCGTAGATGGCGAAGATGATGTACACCGACAGGCCTTTGGTCTGCAGCACGATCCCCGCGTAGAACATCGACGCGATGAAAATCCCGCCACCGATCACGCCCCAGAACGACGCTCCGGCCAGCGCAGCCACGATGAAGCCCGACAGCCCGAACTGAGCGGAGAACCCGGCGTTCATGGCCTGCGCACCGGGGGCGCTCAGCTGCAGCATCCCGCCGAGGCCGGCGATCGCCCCGGTGAACAGCATCACCACCATGATGCGGCGCCGCACCGCAATGCCCGCGAAGGCAGCGGCCCGCGGGTTGCCGCCGATGGTGTCGATCTCATATCCGATGGTGGTGGATCGGAACACCCACCACAGCACCGCGGCGATCGCCAGGGGCACGAGCAGGGCCACGGTCACCGAGTCGGCGCCGGGCAGGCCGGGCAGCGTGAACGGCACCTCGCGGGTGGACTGGATTACCGCAGCCTCCTTGTCGCGCCAGAACCCCAACGCCGACCACGTCACCAGCTGGAGGGCCACGAAGTTGAGCAACAGCGTGGTGATGATCTCGTTCACGTCCCAGTAGGCCCGAGCCAACGCGGGCACCAGCATCCATGCCGCTCCGGCCAGGGTTGCGGCCACAGCCATCAGGATCAGCACCAGCCAGCCGGGGCCGTCGAGGTGGATGCCCACACCCACCGCGGCCAGAGCGCCCATGAGGAACTGCCCGTCGGAACCGATGTTCCACACCTTCATCCGCAGCGACAGGGCCACCCCCAGCGCGGTCATCAGGATGGGGATGGCTCGCAGAGCCACTCCCTCGATGCCGCGCTGGCGCCCGAAGATGGCGTCGAGAGCCTCCCAGAAGATCCAGAAGGCGTTGCGCCCGGTGAGCAGCAGCAGGATCCCGACCACGACCATGGCGCCGACCGCGCCGCCGATGCGGGTGAGGGCGGCCCGTTTGGCGTCGACTTCCAGGCGCCGCTCCAGCCGCCAGGGGGTGACCGACAGCACGGCGCTCGCGATCGACCCCAGCGGAGTCATCGGCACCGGGCTCCGTGCCGCGCCGTCGAGTCCTCTGCCGGTCTCACGCCACGGCCTCGCTGAGGGAGTGTCCGCCCATCAACAGCCCGATGTGCTCGCGGTCGGCGTCGGCCGCATCGAACACGCCCATGATGCGGCCCTCGTACATCACCGCGATCCGGTCGCTCATCAACAGCACCTCGTCGAGGTCGTCGGAGATCAGCAGCACCGCGCAGCCGCGGTCGCGCCGGTCGATGATCGTCGAACGCACCTCCTGGGCCGCGTTCACGTCGAGTCCCCTGGTGGGATGGGCCGCCACCAGCAACCGGTCGGCCACCAGCGCCTCTCGCCGGGCCACCAGACGCTGCTGGTTGCCGCCCGAGAGCTGTCCGGCGGTAGCGAACACCGAGCGGGTCTGCACCCGGGCCTCAACCACGATCTGCTTGGCGAAGTCGATGACGCTCTGCCGGTTGAGGGTCAGACCCTGGGAGAACTGCGGCGTCCAGTAGTTGTGCAGCACCGTGTTGTCCTTGACCGGCGCCGAGGCGACCATCCCCATCCCTATGCGGTCCTCGGGGATGTGCCCGACACCCATGTCGGTGACGGCCCGCACCGACGCTGAAGCGATGTCGGCTCCGTCGACGGTGATCGAGCCGGCCTGGTGGTCGCGCAGAGCGCAGATGACTTCGGCCAGCTCGGTCTGTCCGTTGCCCGACACTCCGGCTATGCCGAGGATCTCGCCGGACCGCACCGTCAGGTCGACGTCGTGCAGGGCGGCGATCCCCCGATCGTTGAGGGCCGACACGCCTCGAAGCTCAAGGGCGGGATCGCCGGTCACCACCCGGTGCTCCACGTCGAGGACTCGCTCCTCGCCGGTCATGAGCCTCGCGATCTCGTTGGCGGTGGCCCCCTCGGTCGGCCGGGTGATCTCTCTGATGCCGTGGCGCAACACGGTCAAACGATCCGACACGGCCAACACCTCGCGCAGCTTGTGGGTGATGAAGATCACGCTCAGGCCGCCCGCCGCCAACTCCCGCACCACCGCGAACAGCTCCTCGGCCTCTTTGGCGGTGAGCACCGCGGTGGGCTCGTCGAGGATCAACACCCGGGCGCCGCGGGCCAGCACCCGCAAGATCTCCACCCGCTGCTGCTCCCCCACCGACAGCTGCCAGATCTTGGCGGTGGGATCGACGTGCAGGCCCGTCTCGGCCATGAACCGCTCAGCACGCTCGTTGAGGGCCCGCTGGCTGACGACACCGGGAGTCTCGGGCCAACCCAGGTGGATGTTCTCGGCCACCGTCATCGGCTCGACCAGCCGGAAGTGCTGGTGGACCATGCCGACACCTGCGTCGATGGCGTGGGCGGGGCTGCGGAAGTCCCGCTCGCTGCCGTCCACGATCACCTGGCCTGCGTCGGCGCGGTAGATGCCGGCCAGGATGTTGCACAGCGTGGTCTTGCCCGCCCCGTTCTCGCCCACGAGGGCGTGAACCTCCGACCAACGCAACTCGAAGTCGACGGCGTCGAGAGCGGCCACGCCCCCGAAGGATTTGGATATGCCCCGCGCCTCTACCGACAGACGCGTGTCGGTGCCGGTCAACGCCACCTGATCGCCTCGAGACCGCGGTTTTGGGTTGGCACCAACGAGAACCGCATGCCGAGGGCGGTCAACGCCACTGGGAGCCGCCGGCCGGGCTCAGTGCTCAGACGGGCGAGATGCCGGTGACGCCGTCGACCGGCCAGTCGATGGCGTAGGCCTCGAGCGAGTCGAGCGTCTGGCCCGCGGCCAGGCGCTCATTGCCCTCGTTGTCGAACAGCGGACCCTCGTAGACGTGCAGTTCGCCGCTGTCGAGCTTGGCGCCGGCATCGAGTACCGCGTCCTGCACATCCTGGGGCACGTTGGGTCCGAAGTCGCCGATGGGCGTGTCGAGCAGCACTACATCGTCATGGGCCACCCAGGTGCCGTCGAGCACCCGCTGGCACTGCTCGGTGTAGAACGGCCCGAACTCCGACAGGTCGAAGTGCGACACGTACTTGGTGGGCGCAGCCGAGCGGAAGTCGAGGTTCCAGTATCCCGTCCACACCCCGGCCTCTTCGGAGAGCTGCAGGAAGGTGGGCTCGTCCATCACCCCGAACAGGAAGTCGACACCGGCGTCGAGCAGGGCGTTGGCCGCCTGGGCCGCCTTCTGGGGATCGAAGAACGTGCTGACCAGCACGGTCTCCACCGTGGCGTCGGGGTTGACCGAACGGGCGCCGAGCAGCAGGCCGTTCACGTCGTTGAACGCCGTGGCGGTGGGGAAGGCGCCGATGTAGCCGATGCGACCGTTGCCCGCGAGGTGGCCGGCGGCCACGCCCAGCTGGTAGGCGGTCTTCTCGTGGGCGAGGTAGAACGGGAACAGGTTGTCTGAGTAGTAGTGCCCGTTGATCTCGCAGAACTTGGTGTCGGGGGCGGCGTCCGACACCGTGGTCAGCAGGCCGGCGTACTCGGTGTTGGCGAAGATGATGTCGTTGCCGTCGTCCACCAGCTGCTGGAACGTCTCGGTGGTGCCGGCGTCGAAGCCGATGTTGGGCACGAACGACGTGGTCAGCCGGTCGCCGAGCGCGGCCTCCGCCGCGAGGCGGCCCCGGTCGTGCTCCTGGGTCCAGCCGTTGTCGTCGGGCGGGCCGATGTACACCCACGCCGCCTTGATCGACTCCTTGCCCGCGGGCGCGGGCGCGGCCGTCGTGGCCGGAGCGGCGGTGGTGGCCGGAGCGGCGGCGTCGTCCTCGTCGTCGCCGCAGGCGGCGAGGATCGAGCCTCCCACCGCGATGCCGCCGATGCCGAAGGCGCCCATCTTGAGCGCTTGGCGGCGCGAGATCGACTCGCGGCGAGGGAGTATCAGCCGTCGGTCCTGGTTGCTGTCGGTCATTTGCTGATGCCTTTCTGGGTTGGAGGTTCTTGTTGGTTCGGATCAGTAATTCGCGGTGGTCGGTTTGTGAGGGTCAGTCGAGTTGGGCGACCAGTTCGTCGAACTCGACGGCCCACTGGCGGCGCATGGCCCGCTTCTCGGGCTCGTCGAGCCAGGCGCCGTCGATGCCGTTGAGCATGCACTGGCGGAAGTCCTCCACCTCGAAGCCCATGTGGTTGTGGGCCATGATGTAGTCCTTGGTGGGGTCGGTCTTGAACATGGGCGGATCGTCGCAGTCCAGGCTGATCTTGATGCCGAACTCGCGCATCTGCCCGATGGGATGGTTGTCGAAGTCGTCGTTGAAGTACACCCACGCGGTCGACACCGGCGTGCAGGTGAACACCACGCCCTCGTCGCGGCAGCGGCGCATGATGGCCTCGCTCTCCACGACGTGGTAGCCGTGGTCGACCCGCTCGCAGTTGAGCAGGTCGAGGCAGGTCTCGATGTTGCGGGGCGGGGCGTCCTCGGACTGGTGCGCGGTGAGGTGCAGCCCGGCCTGCTCGGCCATGCGGTAGGCCTTCCAGAACCGTTCGGGCGGGTACTCGGCCTCGGCGTAGTCCATGCCGATGCCGATCACCTCGTCACGGGGATGATCCAGCAGGGTCTCCACCATCGAGACGCCCAGTTCCGGCGTCTCCATGCGGTTGATGGCCGCGATCAGCTTGCACTCGATGCCGTGGTCGGTGCGGGCCGCGTTGATCCCGTCGATGAGGCCGTCGACGCAGGTCTCGTAGTCCACCCCGGCTGCCATGTGGGCGGTGGGGTTGAAGAACATCTCCCGGTAGCGCACGTTGTGCTCGGCGGCCTCGGTGAGCGTCTCGTAGCAGATTCGCTCGAAGTCCTCCCGGTCGATCACCCCCAGCGAGGTGTTGTCGTACATGTGCAGGAACTTGTAGATGTCGGGGTAGTCGTAGAGGTCCTCGGGCTCGTCGTAGTCGGGCAGGGCGACGTTGTGCTTGTTGCACAATTCCACTGCCGTCCGGGCCTGCACCGACCCCATAAGGTGCAGATGAAGGCTGACCTTCGGGATCGCTTTCAGGAAGGCATCCATGTCCATGAGCGCATCAACTCCCTTGCCTGGCTCCGCTCCGCGGACACTACCACTAGGCGGCTCACCCCTCGCCAATCCAGATGTGCGACAAGCGGCTGTGTGGTAAATCCAGCTCTTGTTCGCTGTGCTCAGTGGGAGGCGAGCACCACGTTGTCGAGAGTCTCGCTGTCGCCGGTGCGGACGTACCACTCCCAGCGGGATCCGTCGGGATCGGTGAGCCAGGTCTCGGTCTTGGTGGCGTAGCAGCACAGGGTGTCGTCCACCCCGGTGGTCTCGAGGCCCGCTCCGGTCAGGCGCTGTTCGGCTTCGATCACCTGGTCGGCCGTCTCGGTCTCCACGCCGAGGTGGTTGATGGTTCCACCCGCCCCGCAGCATCCGGCGGGGTCCGAGGCTTCATTGGCGGCCTCGAACAGCACCAGCTTCAGCGGCGGCTCGTCGATGGCGAAGTTGGCGTAGCCGGGCCGGCGACGGGCCGGCTCCACGCCGAACATCCGCGAATAGAAGTCCACCGCGGCCTCCAAGTCCGACACGTTCAAAGCAAGTTGCAGCCTCACCGGATTCCTCCCGTTACGTGGTCGCGTCCGCCGCTCGACATCAGGGACGGACATCGGCCAGACTTCTATCAGCAGTCACGGTATTGCTGGATGCGCAGGGTTCCGCACGGGCGCCTCGATCTGCCAGCCTGTTGCGGTCATTGGTCAGCCAATGCGTCCACGACACCCTTGGCCACACGCTGCGCGACGCGGCTCGGCGTGAGCCGGTCGACCTTGCCGTCGGGCATTCGGGCAACCCACCGGTCGACTGAAGGCAGTTCAAGAGTCAGTTCAGCCACGCCCGGAGACTTTGAGTCGTCTTGCCACCACATGCGGTTGCCCGCCGGGTCGGGTATCGACCAGAACACCGACGGGCCTTCGTCCAAACCGGTCGCTCCCCTCAGTTCGTCGCTGCGATATCCCGTCCAAGCCAGGAAGCGGCACCGCCCGACGCCCGGCACTGAGAGGTCGATCTTGAACAGCCAGGAGTTTCCCTCCGAGTCGCCCTGTGACAACGCCACGTAATCGTCCACCGAAAGCTCGGCTTCGTACCATCGTGTCGCCAGATCGCCGGTGCCCCCGAGCGTGACATCTATCGCGTCGTCCACGAGAGAGAAGAGCAGCCGCACGGCGTCGTTCCAGATCGCAGCCCGCTTCGCCTGCTCCTCACGGAGCCTCGCCTGCACTGCGTCGTAGCCTTCGTGCCGCTTGGCAGCCCTCTCCAGGTCGCGCAGAGCGTCCTCGGCTCTGGCCAGGATCAATTCCGACAAGGGCTCGAGGTCACCGCCCGTGTCCGACTCCGCCAAGGCTTCGTAGTAGCGCAAACGGTCCTTGCGCCTGATGATCACGCTCGGCAGGCCGGCGCGTATGAACTCGAGGTTCATCACGGCTCGGGCGGTGCGTCCGTTGCCGTCGCTGAAGGGATGGATATGGGTCAGCCACGCGTGGAGCACGACGGCCCGAAGGGCGGCAATCGTCTCCGCCTGACCCCTCGACCAGCGCTCCCACTCCTCCATGTTCGACATGACCTGGTGCCAGGTCGCCGGCGGGGTGTGAGGCGATCCAGAGATGCGTACGGGATTCGAGCGGAACAGACCCGCCCCCGGTCCTCCTCCCATAACCAGGCTGTGAAGTTCCTTGATCTGCCGGCAGTCCGACGGCGACGGGTCCTTCGCGAGCTCAACCATGTGCGCAAGTGCTCGCGACAGGTTGATGGCGTCAGACGAGTATGCGGGGTCGTGGCCGGTGATCGTCATGCCCTTCTCGACCGCTAACGCAGTTTCTCCAACGCTCAGTGTGCTGCCCTCGATGGCGTTGGATTCGGCGATCTGCTCGAAGCGCTTGTCGCCGAAGTAGGCCCGCAGTGTCGCCTCGGTCAGCTTGCCTTGGTCGCGCAGCCGGGTGGCGCGCCGCTGGAGCTCCACCGCCTTGTCGACCACACGTTGGCCGGTTGCTTCGATCGTGTAGGGGCTGCCGTCCAGACTGAGGCTCACGGGTCGTTCCGGCATCGGGTAGAACCTACAAGCCGAGTACGGCTCGACAGGTGGACTCATCGCTGGAGCAGGACACGACAGTGCGGACCCGATACTCCGAGGATCAGCTGGCCGTGGCCGAGGTCTTTGGCGACCTGTTCGCCCGCGAGGCGACCTCGGAGGCTGTGCGGGACGCCGAGACGGGCTGCGGCTTCGATCGGGGGCTGTGGAGCAAGCTCGCCGCCGCGGGCGCGCCGGGGATGGCGGTGCCCGCGGCCGACGGGGGAGGCGGTGCCTCGCTGGTGGAACTGGCCGTGGTCGTGTACGAATGGGGCCGGCGGATCGCCCCAGTGCCCCTCGTCGAGCACGCAGTCGTGGCCCGGCTGCTGCACACCGGGGCCAGCTGGAGCGCGCCGGCCGATCTCCGCGAGGCGGTGGCCGCGGGCGAGCTTGTCGCCACGCTGGCGTTGCGGCCGCCTGATGCCGACGGCACGGTGCGGCTCGTACCCGCCGGCGCGGTGGCCGATGTGGTGGCTGCCCGACGCGACGGCACGGTGCGGCTTGTACCCGCCGGTGCGGTGGCCGATGTGGTGGCTGCCCGACGTGACGCCGAGGTCGTGGTTGCCAGCGGCCAGCCACCGGGCGTGGCGCGGCCCAACACCGCGGACCTGCCTCTTGGCGACCGCGACCTCGCCGATGCGGTGATCGTTGCTTCCGGCGCGGCGGCTGCAACCGCCTGGGATCGAGCGTTGGCCGAGTGGAAGGCGTTGATGGCGGTGGCCTACGCCGGTCTGGCCGGCGAGGTGTTGGCCATGGGTGTGGCCTACACCAAGCAGCGGCACCAGTTCGGTGTGCCGGTGGGGTCCTTCCAGGCTGTGCAGCACGGGTTGGCCGATGCCGCCACCCGAAGCGAGGGCGCGCGGCTGCTCGCGTTCCGGGCCGTGGGCGCGCTCGACGACGACCGGCCCGACGGGGCCCGGCTCGCTTCGATGGCGCTGCTGTTCGGCGCCGATTCGGCCCGGTTCGCGGCCGACCGGGTGCTGCAGTACCACGGGGGCTACGGATTCAGCGCCGAGTACGACGTACAGCTCTACTACCGCCGGGCGGCCGGGTGGCTGCTGCAGCTGGGCGAGCCGTCAGCCGAGATCGCCCGACTAGCCGACGCCGACCTCGGCCCGAAGAACAAGGCCGCCTAATGGACCGCACGCTCCGACGCCGCGACAACGCCGCCTGATGGACTGCACGATCCCGCACCAACACGAGGCCGGCTGATGGATTTCGCGACCCCGCACCAACACGACGCCGGCTGATGGACTGCACGATCCCGCACCGAGACGAGGCCGGCTGATGGATTTCGCGATGCCGGAGAGCGCCGAGGCGTTCCGGATCGAAGTCCGGCAGTTTCTGGCTGAGCACCTCACCGACGAGATGATCGCCGCGACCCGCGACGGCACCATCCACTCCCCTGCCCTGCATCGGGCCATCGCCGATCGGGGCTGGCTGTCGGGCGCAGTGCCCGCCGAACTCGGCGGGGGCGGGATGGACCCGGTTGACCTGTGCGTGCTGGTGGAGGAACTGCAACTGCACCAGGCGCCCGCCGATGGTCTGGGCGTGGCCGTGGTGGCGGTGTCGATGATCCTCGAACACGGCAACGAGCACCTGCGTAGTGCGGTGGCTCCTCGGATCATGTCGGGCGAGGCCCTGGGGTGCCTCGGCTACAGCGAGCCCGAGTCAGGATCCGACGTGGCCGCGGCCCGCACCCGGGCCGTGCGCGACGGCGACCGATGGATCATCAACGGCTCAAAGATGTGGACCACCCTGGCCCATGTGGCCGACTATGTGCTCCTGCTCACCCGGACCGACCCCGAGGCGCCCAAGCATCGGGGGCTCACGTTCTTTGTGGTGCCCCTGGACACGCCCGGCATCGAGATCCAGGCGGTCGAGACCATGGGAAACGAGCGGTCCAACGCCACCTTCTACGACGATGTGGTGCTCGGCGACGAGTGGCGCCTCGGCGAGGTCAACGACGGCTGGACGGTGATGAAGACCGCCCTCAAGTACGA
>JAJDZO010000232.1 GCA_022824605.1 Acidimicrobiia bacterium | reverse complement strand
GGGGTTCCCCGCTGCTGTCGATGAACTGGCTCGCAAGCTGGGAGAGGGCGGAGGCGCGAAGCCGGTCGGACCCGCTGCCCAACAGAAGGACGCGCGTCTCGACGTCGTGGTGTGGCACGGCTTCGCGGACCGGCGACCGGGCCAAGTGATCGCGTTCGGCCAGTGCGCGGCCGGCGCCAACTGGGCCACGAAGCTGAGCGAACTGCCCGACACGAGAAGCTGGTGCCAGGCGTGGATGATCCGACCCCCGTGCGTCCCGCCCGTTCGCATGTTCTTCGTGCCGCATCGGCTGACGCGCGAGGAATGGGAGACGAGGTCGACGATCGGCGGGGTCCTCTTCGAGCGGTGCCGCATCGCGTTCCATGCTCCTGAGCTGCCCAGCGCTGTCCGGACCCGCGGCATTAGATGGTCCCAAGCGGTCCTGGCGTCCCGGGTGCGTGGATGAGGAACAGATTCCACGCCCTCTGCCCCTACTTCGCCATGTTCCCGGAAGGGTTCGCGGAGAAGTGGATCGACGAGTTGACGGATCCCGGAGACCTGGTGGCCGACCCGTTCTGCGGGCGCGGCACGACTCCGTTCCAGGCCCTGCTGATGGGCCGCAACGCACTGGCCGGTGACATCAACCCGGTTGCGTACTGCCTGACGGCAGCCAAGACGCAGGGCCCAGCGCTCTCGACAGTATGCCGTCGGATATCGGAGCTCGAAAACGCATACGAGGCGCGTCGATGGCGGCCGCGGACCCGAAGTCTCCCAGAGTTCTTCGACCGCGCCTACGACCCACGGACGCTCAGCCAGCTCCTTTATCTTCGGGACGTCCTGCGGTGGAGCACGAGACGCTCCGACGCGATGATTGCGGCCCTCGCTCTAGGAGCGCTGCATGGCGAGTCCGAGAAGTCGCCGTCGTATCTGAGCGCGCAGATGCCGCGCACTATCTCCACCAAGCCTGCGTACTCGGTTCGATTCTGGGACAGGCACGGCCACGTTCCCCCCAGGCGAGACGTGTTCGAGTTGCTCCGGCGCCGAGCACGGTTCCGGTACGCATCCCCGCTGCCAGCTTTACGGGGGCATGTCGAGTTGACCGACTTCAGAAACCTGCACAGGCTCAAGGCGGTCCGGCGGCGGGAGGCTCGCTGCATCATCACCTCGCCCCCCTACCTGGACGTGACGAGCTTCGAGGAGGACCAGTGGCTGCGTCTGTGGTTCTTGGGGGGGCCGCCCCATCCGACTCGGAACCGCGTCTCCCGGGACGATCGCCACGAGTTGGCGAGCGCTTACTGGCGGATGGTGGCCGACTTCTGGAGAACAGCCGGCCACCTAGTGGCGAGCGGCGGCCATGTGGTCGTGAGGATGGCGGGCAAGGGACTGTCCGCCAACGCTGTGGTCGACGGCTTGACCGGGTGCTCGGTCGTCGCCAGCCGGGACGTGTCGCTGGTCGACTGGGAAACAAGCACGATCCCCAGGAGACAGACCGACGCCTTTCGGCCTGGATCAGTAGGCGTGCGATTCGAGGTAGACGCCGTGTTCAAGGTTGTCTAAACGTCGGATTTGCGTTGATCCTCTGGACCAGGCTGGTCAGCGCAGGCGGTAGCCCACTCTGCGCTGGCCAGCCTCTGGTTGAACCTCCCCGGGTATTGCGCAGGCTGGTGTGCCCTGTGTTTCGCGTCGTCGGGTTGTTTGGTCTCAAGCGGTGGTGGCGTGGCGGAGTTCGTGTTCGACGGGCGTGAGCATGCCGAGGGCTGAGTGCCGCTGGGATCGGCTGTGGGCTGCGGTGCGCGCTGTCGAGTTCACGGCCTCGGTGGCGCGATCGGCGGGTCGACTGGCCCGGGTCCGCAGCCTCCGGGGTGACGATGCGGTGCATCTGGCCAGCGCGCTCGAACTCGGCATCGCTGATCTGGTCGTGGCGGTCTGGGACCGACGCCTCCACGAGGGGGCTCAGGCAGAAGGCCTGGCGGTCGCGCCCCGAATACTGCCCTAGTTGCCACACGAGCGAATCGAGCGGCATTATTATGACCATAGACATGACTATGGTCATGCGCTCTAGGGACCGGAGGAGAAACGGATCAATGGAGACGCAACCATGAGCTTGGGTGACAGCGAGAGGTCGGAGGGCGCCGTGACCATCAAGGCGTCGGAGTTCAAGGCCCGGTGCCTGAAGCTCATGGACGAGGTGGCCGAGACCGGAAAGGAGATCGTGATCACCAAGCACGGGCGGCCTGTATCGCGTCTGGTGCCGCACGTCGAGAGACCGAGGAGCCTCTTCGGCATCGACAAGGGAAGGATTAGGATCCACGGTGACATCATCGAGCCGATCGACGTTGAATGGGACGCTGTCGCTGGTCGATGGGAACCTGAATGATCCTGCTGGACACTCACGTTCTTCTGTGGTACCGCCAGGGGTCGCAGCGCCTCGGTTCTCGAGCCCACGGGGCTCTGGACCGTGCAGTAATCGACGGGGAGGCCGCCGTTTCGGCGATCACGTTCTGGGAGCTTGGCATGCTCGTGAGCAAGGGGCGGATCAGCCTGCCCGACGAAATCAGAGCCTGGCGCCGACTGAATCTGAGACAAGGCTTGACGGAGATTCCGGTGGGAGGTGAGATCGCTGCCCGTGCAGGCGCGCTGGAGGGGCTCTCCGGCGATCCGGCCGACCGGATCATCGTTGCCACCGCCATGGATGGCCACCAACTGGCGACTGCTGACCGGAGCATCCTCGATTGGTCCGGCCCGCTCCCGCGCCTAGACGCCACCCGGTAAACGCTTCGGCCAGACTCTCCCATCCCCAGGCGGTTCCGTCGGCAAACCAGCCCACCCGATTACTCGCGGGCGAGGGTTTCGATGGTGGGGTCGAGGGTGTGGTAGTCGGACGCGGCTACCTCGAAGAGCGCTCCTTCGGTGGTCAAGCCGGTGGGGAGGTCGAGGGTGCCGGCGCAGATGGCGATCAGGTCCGTCTGGTCTTCGGGTCCGGCCAGGACCTTCCAGAACAGTGACCCTCCGCAACCGCCGCAGAAGCCGTAGGCCACGTTGGGGTCGTCGGCGGGATGGTGCCATGCCAGCGTGTGATCGGACACCAGGCGCAGATGCTCTTGGCGGCAGTTCGTCGCGGCCATGAAATGCCCGGTCCAGCGGCGACAGCGCCAGCAGTGGCAGTTCCACACCGGCCGCATCGGCCCGTGCACCTCGTAGCTCACCGCGCCGCACAGGCAGCGCCCCGACGCCGGTGACGTCGACTCGATAGCGGCTGCGTCGTTCACGGAAATCCCTTCGTAGTGGGCGCGCCCCAGCGGTAGGGTCGCGATTGTTGCATGGCTGGGGCCGCACATCACGCCCCCTGAGGTTGAGCGAGGCATTCATGGCAGACCCACACCGCCGCTACGACTACGTGATCGTGGGCGGAGGCTCGGCCGGGTGCGCACTGGCCAACCGGCTCAGCGCCGACCCGTCCACCTCGGTGCTGGTTCTGGAAGCAGGCCGGCGCGACTGGCGCTTCGACGTGTACATCCACATGCCCGCGGCCCTGTCGTTTCCGATCGGCAACCGCTTCTACGACTGGCAGTACAGCTCCGAGCCCGAGCCTCACATGGGCGGGCGCCGCGTCTACCACGCCCGGGGCAAGGTGCTCGGCGGGTCGTCGAGCATCAACGGCATGATCTTCCAGCGGGGCAACCCGCTCGACTACGAGCGCTGGGCCGCCGACGAGGGCATGGCGAGCTGGGACTACGCCCACTGCCTCCCCTACTTCAAGCGCATGGAGAGCTGCCTCGCCGGCGACGACCACAGCGGCCCGCCCACCAACGATGGCGTCGATGTCAGCTACCGGGGCGACAGCGGCCCGGCCACCAACGATGGCGTCGATGGCAGCTGCCGGGGCGACAGCGGTCCGCCGACCAGCGGCAGTGACGGCGCCTACCGGCCACCAAGGCCCGCTGGTACTGGAACGCGGCCCGGCCACCAACCCGCTGTTCGAGGCCTTCCTGGCCGCCACCGAACAGGCCGGACACCCACGCACAGCCGATGTCAACGGCTACCGCCAGGAGGGCTTCGCCGCCTTCGACCGCAACGTCCACCGGGGCCGGCGCCTCAGCGCGGCCCGTGCCTACCTCCACCCGGCGCTGCACCGGCCCAACCTGCATCTCATCACCCGGGCCCTCACCACCAGGATCCTGTTCGAGGGCAACCGGGCAACCGGCGTGACCTACACCACTCGCGGCCGCAACCGCACCGTGCAGGCCGGTGAGGTGATCTGTTGCGGCGGGGCCATCAACTCACCGCAGCTCCTGCAGCTCAGCGGCGTCGGACCGGCCGGACTGCTCGGCCGCCACGGCATCGATGTGGTGGCCGACGTACCCGCGGTGGGCGCCAACCTGCAGGACCACCTCGAGGTGTACGTGCAGTACGCCTGCAAGCAGCCGGTGTCGATGCAGCCGCACCTCGCCAAGTGGCGACGGCCGTGGATCGGCCTGCAGTGGCTGGCTCGCCGAGGACCCGCAGCCACCAACCATTTCGAGGCGGGCGGCTTCATCCGCAGCAACGACGATGTGGCCTACCCCAACCTCATGTTCCACTTCCTGCCCATCGCCATCCGCTATGACGGCTCCGTGCCCTCCGGTGGCCACGGCTACCAGGTGCATGTCGGGCCGATGTACAGCAACTCCCGGGGCACCGTTCAGATCGTCTCCGCCGACCCTCGCATCAAGCCGGCGTTGCGTTTCAACTACCTGTCGACCGACGAGGACCGCCGCGAGTGGGCGGAGGCTGTCCGCCACGCCCGCCACATCCTCAGCCAGCCTGCCATGGATCCGTTCAACGGCGGGGAGGTGTCGCCCGGCCCCGAAGTGAGCACCGACGAAGAGATCCTCGACTGGGTACGCCGCGACGCCGAGACCGCCCTGCATCCGTCCTGCACCGTCCGCATGGGCCTCGGCGACGATTCGGCCCTGCATCCCGACACGCTCGAGGTTCACGGCACCAAGGGACTGCGGGTGGTGGACGCCTCGTCGATGCCCTACGTCACCAACGGCAACATCTACGCGCCGGTGATGATGCTGGCCGAGAAGGCCGCGGATGTGATCCGGGGCGACACCCCTCTGGCGCCCGAACCGGTGGACTTCTACCGGGCCGGCCGCGGCGGTGTGACGTAAATCACACCCGCTTCGACCTCGGGTTCATTGCAATCCAAAGCGTTGCGCGAGAAAATCGCGGTGAGCGTCCGCCATGTGGCGGACACTGGGCAAAGGAGGGCCGAGCATGAGCTCCAGTCCCCTCAGAAACAGCAAGGTCAGCGCCAGCACCGTCTGGCGTGACGCCTTGGGACCGGGCTACGCCGTGGCCGTGGTCGAGAGCCTGTTGCGAGTGACCGGCGACGCCGCCGGACGCCCATACCGGGTCCGCCGCTGACGGACTAGCGAGCCGCCGACTCCTCTGATGAGGGGCTGAGCCCCTCCCCCGAGACTCGAGGCCCCGCCGGTGTCGGCAACCCCCAGCCGACACGGCGAGGGCCTCGACGCGCCCGACGGCCGGTCGCCCTCTAGGCTCGCCAGCGTGGTAGAGCCCGATTTTCTGCGATTCGACACCCTCAGCCTGCACGCCGGCCAGCACAGCGACCCCACCACCGGGGCCAGGGCAGTGCCCATCTACTTCACGACCTCGTACTCCTTCGACGACACCGACCACGCCGCGGGCCTGTTCAACCTCGAGATCCCGGGCCACATCTACTCCCGTATCTCCAACCCGACCGTGGCCGTGCTCGAGGAGCGCCTCGCGGCACTAGAGGGCGGGGTGGGCGCAGTAGCCACCGCCAGCGGGCAGGCCGCCTTCTTCTTGGCAGTGGCCACGCTGATGGACACGGGCGGCCACATCGTGGCCAGCCGCAACATCTACGGCGGCACCCACAACATGCTCAACCTGACCCTGCCCCGCTTCGGCATCACCACGACGTTCGTCGATCCCCGGCGACCCGACGAGTTCGCGGCGGCCATCGGACCCGACACCCGGCTCGTGTTCGCGGAGACCCTCGGCAATCCGGGCATCGAGGTGCTCGACATCGAAGCGGTGGCGGCGGTCGCCCACAGTCACGGGCTGCCGTTGATGGTCGACGCCACCTTCTCCACCCCCTACCTCATCCGGCCCTTCGAGCACGGTGCCGACATCGTGATGCACTCGGCCACCAAGTTCCTGGGCGGTCACGGGGTGGCCCTCGGCGGTATGCTCGTCGACGGCGGCCACTTCGACTGGGACGCCTCCGGGTTGTTCGACACCATCACCGAGCCCTACGCCGGCTACCACGGCATCAGCTTCAGCGACGAGTTCGGTCCCAGTGCGTTCATCAGCCGGGCCCGCGCCGAAGGGCTGCGCGACTTCGGCGCCTGCATGAGCCCGGCCAACGCCTTCCAGATCCTCCAAGGCGTCGAGACGCTGCCGCTGAGGATGCAGCGCCATGTGTCCAACACCGAGACGGTGGCTGAGGCGCTCGCGGCCAACGATGCGGTCACCTGGGTCAAGTACCCGTCGCTGGGTGACCATCCCGACCACGAACTGGCCCGACGGCTCTATCCGAGAGGCACCGGGGCCATCTTGAGCTTCGGCATCGCGGGAGGACGTGACGCCGGAGCCAAGTTCATCTCCGCCGTCCGCTTGGCCAGCCATCTGGCCAACGTCGGCGATGCCAAGACGCTGGTGATCCACCCGGCGAGCACCACTCACCAGCAGATGTCGGCCGCCGACCTGACCGCATCCGGCGTAGGCGAGGATCTGGTCCGGATCTCGGTCGGGTTGGAGGACCCCCGCGACATCGTCGAGGACCTTGAGCGGGCCCTGAAGGCCTCTCAGCGTTAGCTGGACCCGGAACTGTGGAGACGCTCATCGGCGGCCGGACGGTGCGTTGCGCCACCGGGGGTCGCAGCATCGACGGCGACGAGCCCGCGGTGGTGCTGGTGCACGGAGCGGGCGGCGACCGCACGGTGTGGCAGCTCCAGACTCGCTGGATCGCGCACCACGGCTACCGGGCCGCGGCGGTGGACCTGCCCGGCCACGGCGGCAGCGAAGGGCCCGCGCTCAGCAGCATCGAGGCGATGGGGCAGTGGCTGGCGAACGCCGTGGAGGCTCTGGGTCTGGCGCCCGCGCATCTGGTCGGGCATTCGATGGGAACCTTCGTGGCGTTGGAGGCGGCCGCTCAGCGTCCCGAGACGGCACGGTCGTTGGTGCTGCTGGGCACCGCGGCGGCCATGCCGGTGCATCCTGCGCTGCAGTCGGCGGCCGATGCCGACGACCCCGTGGCCGGGCGGCTCATCACCTCCTGGGGCATAGGCAGTCGAGCCCATACCGGCGGGCACGCCTCGCCGGGCATGTGGCTGATCGGCGGCAACACGTCGCTGCTGGACCGGGCCCCCGCCGGCGTGCTGGCCGGCGACCTGGCCGCATGCAATGCCTACCTCGGAGCCGAGGCGGCCGCGGCCCGGGTGCAGTGCTCGGTGACGCTGATACTGGGCCGTGAGGACAAGATGACGCCCAACCGGGCGGCAGCATCGATGATCGAGGCCTTCGGCGATGGTCTCGTCACCACCGAGCACCTCGACCGGGTGGGACACTTCCTGCAGGTCGAGAGCCCCATCGCGGTGCGCCAGGCCATCGCCGCCGCCCTCGCCCGAGCCTGACGCAGCCCTCGCCTCGTGTGACGTAAGTCACCCGCGAACTGCAATCCTGGCGTCGGTAGGCGTCACTACCATCCGGTCGTGGCTTCCGCCTCTGTGGTGCGGCCCGAGCCCGATGACGAGGGACTGGCGGGCGGACCGTGGATTGAGCCGCGCGGCGACAGCTTCGGCGCGGTCCGGTCGCTGCTCGTCGGGGTGGCTCTGGTTATGAGCTGCAACGGGTTGTTGCGGATCGCTCTCGGCGTGCGGGCCGAATTGGAGGACTTCGGACTGGCCGTCACCGGCATAGTGATGGCCGGCTATTTCCTTGGCTTCCTGTTCGGAACCCGAGCCGCTGAGCACTTCATCGCCTCAGTCGGCCATATCCGGGTGTTCGCCGCCCTGTCGTCGCTGGGCTCGGCGGCGGCCATCCTGCATGTCGTCTGGATCCATCCGGTGTCGTGGACGCTGCTGAGATTCGCCTACGGGCTGTGTCTGGCCGGCATCCTGGTGACCGTCGAGTCGTGGCTCAACGACATGGCCACCAATGCCACCCGGGGCCGGATGCTGTCGCGCTACATGATCGTGACCATGGGCGGGATGGGCGCGGGCCAGCTCATGCTCAACCTCGCCGACCCCGGCGGGTTCAAGCTGTTCATCGTGTCCTCGGCGCTGATCTCGTTCGCGCTGGTGCCGGTGGCGCTGTCGGCGTCCACCGCACCGCCGCTGGTGACACCCGAGCCGGTCTCGCTGCGCGCCCTCGTCAAGATCGTGCCGCTGGGGCTGCTCACCGCGTTCTGGGTCGGCGTCTCCCACGGCTGCCTGATGGGGCTCGGTGCGTTCTACGCCGCATCCGAGGGCCTCTCCAGCACCCGGATCTCGCTGTTCGTGGTGTCGTCGATGGTGGGGTCGGTGGCGTTCCAGTGGCTCGTCGGCAGCGCCTCCGATCGGGTGCCGCGCCGCTACGTGATCCTGGTGGTGGCCGCGGTAGCAGCCGGTTCGGCGGGGCTGCATCTGCTGGTGCCGGTGGGATCGGCCGTGTCGCTGCTGTTGATGTTCGTCCACGGCGGATCGACGTTCCCGCTGTACTCGCTGGCGGTGGCCACCACCGCCGACAGCGTGTCGGCTGCGCAGCTCACCGGGGCCAGCGCATCGCTGGTGCGTCTCAGCGGGATCGGCGCGGTGATCGGGCCGACGCTGGGCGGTGTGTTGATGTCGGTGGTGGCTCCATGGGCCTACTTCGGGGTGCTGATCGTGAGCCACGCGGTCATCGTCTGCTATGTCGTGTATCGCATGTTCACACGACCGGCCCTGCCCGTCGCCAAGCAGGGCAGGTTCGATCCCTGGCCGGTGCGGGCCTCAGCGGTGGCCGCCAACCTCCTGCGCCGCCCGCGCCTGCGGTAGCTGAGCCGAATCCCTGCACCTCCCGAGCCCTCGTGGGCTTAGAGGCAGCGCGGATAGGTGCAGACCCGTCGCATCGTGACGGGGTGACTCCCGCTCTTGTTCGCTGCGCTCACGGGCCGCTCGGGCCACGGCCTCGCCCGTATGCGCCGGACTGGTCCGCCTATTCGCTCGGCCT